>CADAJM010000063.1 GCA_902788245.1 uncultured Eubacteriales bacterium
ATCTCATATCGTGGCTTATATCGAGGAACTCATGCAAATCTTTGGAAAGCATACGGTTTTTCCTCGTGTAATAGTAAACGTCCCTGATAAACTCCGGACTCCTGACGGAGTAGTAGTACATATTTGAGGCACTGTGCTCCGACTGTCTGATTACGGTGTCGCTTATTACGGTAATTCCGAGTCCCGAAGACGCCATACCGAATGCACTCTGCAGCTGATTGAGCTCGTATGCCGCTCTGACTTTAATGCCGTAGTCTTCAAAGACTGCATCGCATCTCTTCCTGGTATCGAAACTCTCCTGAAGGAGTATGAAGGGCTGATCGTTAAATGCTCTCATGTTCTCGAGGTATGGTTTGGTTCGGGCGACATGCATACCCTTTATTATGTCTTCATATGAATATGCATACGCGCGAAGGTTTTCATTTATACTGTAATCTTGCGGCACGGCGATGAGCAACAATTCCGTTCCCAAGTAGTGTCTGTCAAGCTTTTCTACATTCGACGGGAAATTGTCTATCGCAACATCGAGGTCACCGCTTTGTATCATCTTGATGAGTGCGGGTGTGTCCATATCGTAAAGCTGTATCTTAATTGACGGGTGCCTGCGTGAAAACTCGGAAAGAATAAGCGGAACGATATTGGATATATAAAGAGCGCTTCCGCCTATGGAAATCTCTCCGATCTCAAGTCCGTGTATATCATTCAGGTAATTGATAAAATCTTCTTCTATCATCGATATATTGTCACAGCATTCCAGATACTTTTCCCCGATTTTTGTAAGACGAACGGGGGAGACACTTCGATCAAAAAGCTGAGCTCCGATCTCCTGCTCGACTCCCGACACCATAACGCTCAGGGAAGGCTGAGCTATGTGCAGTTTCTTAGCTGCTTTTGAGAATCCTCCTTCTCTGTAAATGGCAGCAATTATATCTTTCTTTCTGAACATATCCATCGCAAACCTCCGGTAAATATCAATAACGCAGCCGCTGTGTTCAATAATAAGCAGCATAACCCTACTAAAATCAGCGCTTGCACAGAATTGTGTTGATATAAGAACAATCTTATAACTTTAATTATTATATTTATATTTGATTATATCTTACATCGTATGTAGTATAAAAGCAATCGTACGTACATAACTAGATTCTCATGAGGAGGACAAAATGCAGGTAAAGTCAAACGACGCAAAAGCTACCGTAATGCGCAAGATAAATGACCTTCTTGACGCGGGAAGCTTCATGGAAGTCGGGGAACACGTCTCGGCCAGATTTACCGATTTTTACCAGCCTGATTCAGTTCTTGAATCCGACGGCGTGGTAATCGGATACGGCACGATCGACGGGAACCTCGTTTTTGTTTACGCGCAGAATTCCGAAGTCATGGGCGGTACGTTCGGCGAAATGCATGGACGCAAGATTGTAAAACTCTACAGTCGTGCCATGAAAGCCGGCGCACCTGTCATAGGACTTCTCGACTGTGCGGGATTCCGTATCGAGGAAGGCCTCGACGGACTCAATCAATTTGCAAAGCTCTATGCTATTCAGGCAGAGGCATCCGGTGAGATTCCTCAGATCGCTGCCGTAATCGGTCAGTGCGGAGGCGGAATGTCACTGTCAGCAGAGCAGAACGACTTCTTATTCGTTGAAAAGGATAACGGAAGTCTGTTCGTAAATCCTAAGGGCGTAGTTACCAATGACATCGGTGACAATGCAAGTATTTCAGCTACAAATGACGGCGAATTTGAATGGAAGGAAATCGCAGCTAAGATTAAAAAACTCGTAGCAGCTATTCCGGCAAACAGCAACGTCATGGCAGATGTATCTGAACTGAGCGATGCCGAACTCAACAGAGAGTGCGCAGGCTTAGCTTCAAAGGCAGGAGATGCCAAAGCAATTCTCACGGATATCTCCGATAACGGAGAACTTCTTGAGACTGCTCCTGAATTCGGAAAAGACATGGTAACCGGATTCATCAAGATCGCAGGACAGACAGTCGGAGTTGCAGCATGCAACGCAGTAGACGGAGAGAAACGTCTCACGGCTGACGGACTGGACAAGGCTGCAAATCTGGTTGATTTCTGCGACAGGTTCGGACTTCCGATTCTGACCATCACAGATACCGACGGATTTGACACCAAATCTTCAAACGAAAAATATCTCCCTGCAGCAGCAGGAAGACTTCTCAAAGCTCTCACGGCAGCTGACGGCCTCAAGATCAACCTGGTCACAGGCAACGTAACCGGAAGTGCATACAGCCTTCTGAACTCCAGAGGACTCGGAGCTGACTACACATTCATGTGGGACAGCGCGGTTGCCAGCATAGTTAATCCAAGACAAGCCGTCGAAGTGCTCTTCGGCAAATGGTCTCAGGAAAACGAAGACAAGTACAAAGAGGTTCAATCCGGCGCCCTGGCACTTGCCAGACACGGACTCGTTGACAAGGTTATCGATCCTGAAGAGACAAGAAAATACCTGATCGGAGCATTTCAGACTTTCGTTAACAGCAGCAGGTAGGTGATTATATGGAAATGAGTTTACAGGAAATCTTAAAACTCGCTGCCGTTGACACCGTTTTGGGTATGGGAACCGTATTCACGGTTCTGATCATAATCTCACTCTGCATCTGGGCTCTGGGTATGGCTTTCAAACAGGAAGAGCCTAAAGCAGCTGCAGCCGCAGCCGCAGCTCCGGAAGCACCTAAGGCGCAGGCTTCAAACGACGCAGACGCTGAGATAGTGGCAGCCATATCGGCAGCGATAAGCCAGTATATGAGAAATCAATACGGCGAATCAGTAGATGAAGGACAATACATCGTCAGAAATATACGGAGGGCATCATGGAAACATACATCGTAAAAGTAAACGGAACATCATATGAAGTAGAAGTTGAAATGGTAGGTTCGGACGGCGCAGCAGCACCTGCACCGGCAGCCGCACCTAAAGCAGCTGCACCTGCAGCTAAGAAGTCCGGAGGATCGGGCACTGCAGTTACCACAGGTACCGCAGGTAAAGTCTTCAAGATCGTCGCATCAGAGGGAACAGCAGTTAAGAGCGGTGACACAATCGTCATCCTCGAGGCCATGAAGATGGAGATTCCTGTAGTTGCCCCTGCAGACGGAACAGTTTCATCAATCGTTGTATCTGAGGGAGAAGACCTGGCATCCGGCGCAACAGTAGCTTACGTAGAGTAGTAGGAAGGAGATAGAAGATGGGCGAGACCTTAACCAATCTGGCTCACCAGACGGCCTTCTTTAACCTCGCCTGGGGTAACGTAATAATGGTTGGCGTTGCCCTCGGCCTGATGTACCTGGCCATCGTAAAAGAATATGAGCCATTACTGCTGCTGCCGATTTCATTCGGTATGCTGCTGGTAAATCTGTATCCTCCTATCATGCAGGAGGGCGGACTTCTTCACTACTTCTTCCTTCTGGACGAGTGGACCATACTTCCGTCACTCATATTCCTCGGAGTAGGAGCGCTGACGGACTTCGGTCCTCTGATCGCCAACCCGAAGAGTTTCCTCCTCGGAGCGGCAGCCCAGTTCGGAGTATTCGCAGCCTTCTTTATGGCAATGCTCTGGGGCTTCAATGACGCACAGTCAGCAGCCATTGGAATCATCGGCGGAGCCGACGGCCCGACATCGATCTTCCTGGCTATGAAGCTCGGACAGAGAGACATCATGGGACCTATCGCGGTAGCTGCATATTCGTACATGTCACTTGTACCTATTATCCAGCCGCCTATCATGAAGGCTCTTACAACTGAAGAAGAACGTAAGATAAAAATGGAACAGCTGAGATTCGTCTCCAAGAGAGAGCGCATCCTGTTCCCTATAGTAGTAACAATCGTAGTATGTGTAATCCTGCCGTCAACAGCACCGCTGATCGGTATGCTCATGCTGGGCAACCTCTTCAGAGAGAGTGGCGTTGTAAGGCAGCTTCAGGAAACAGCATCAAACGCACTTATGTACATCGTAGTTATTTTCCTCGGAACATCCGTAGGAGCTACTACGAGCGCAGAGGCCTTCCTCAAGGCTACGACCCTCAAGATCGTAGTACTCGGTCTGGTCGCATTCGCGTTCGGTACTGCAACCGGAGTTCTTTTCGGAAAACTCATGTGCAAGCTCACGGGCGGCAAAATCAATCCGCTCATCGGTTCTGCAGGAGTATCCGCAGTTCCTATGGCAGCGAGAGTTTCGCAGAAGGTCGGCGCAGAGGCAGACCCTACGAACTTCCTGCTCATGCATGCAATGGGACCTAACGTAGCCGGAGTAATCGGTACTGCAGTTGCAGCCGGCGTATTCATGGCTATATTCGGAGTACAATAAGGAGGTCATTAATGGCTAAGAAAAAAGAGACCAAAAAACTCGGCATCATGGAAACAGCCATAAGAGACGGACAGCAGTCCCTTATAGCCACCAGAATGCCGTTTGAGGATATGGAACCCGCACTGGCCCTGATGGATGATGTCGGCTACGCAGCAATCGAGTGCTGGGGTGGTGCTACATTCGATTCATGCATCAGATTCCTGGACGAGGATCCATGGGAAAGACTCAGAAAATTCAAAGATGCGATGCCTAACACACCGCTTCAGATGCTGCTCAGAGGACAGAACGTACTCGGATACAGACACTATGCCGACGACGTTGTTGACTATTTCGTAAAGAAATCCATAGACAACGGTATCGACAGAATCAGAATCTTCGACGCTCTGAACGACCTCAGAAACGTACAGACAGCGGTCAAGGCTACAAAGGAGTACGGAGCTCATGCTCAGGTTGCCGTATCATATACAATCGGCGAACCTTACACACCGGACTACTGGAAAGATCTCGCACAGAGAATCCAGGACATGGGCGCTGACTCAATCTGCATCAAGGATATGGCAGGACTCATGGTACCTAACGTAGTTACCGAGTTCATCACGATGTTCAAAGAGACCGTCGATATTCCTATCGACCTTCATACTCACTCAACTTCCGGCGTAGCTCCTATTACATATTACAAGGCAGCTCTCGCAGGAGTGGACATCATCGATACTGCAATCTCTCCATTCTCAGGCGGTACATCACAGCCTGCAACAGAAGTAATGGTAGAGACATTCAGAGATACCGAGTATGACACAGGCATCGATATCGCCAAACTCGAAAAGATTGCAGCTCACTTCTCCACAGTAAGAGAAGCGGCTCTCAAGAGCGGACTTATGAACACGAAAGTACTCGCTACGGATATCAACACACTGATCTATCAGGTTCCGGGCGGAATGCTTTCCAACCTCGTATCCCAGCTCAAAGATCAGAACGCAGAGGACAAATACCTCGAAGTACTTCAGGAAGTACCTCGCGTAAGACAGGACCTCGGAACACCTCCGCTGGTAACACCATCTTCACAGATTGTAGGTACACAGGCTGTACTCAATGTGCTGATGGGCGAAAGATACAAAGTTCTCTCTAAAGAGACTCAGGAAATTTTAAGAGGCAGATACGGACAGACTCCTATGCCTATGAATCCTGACGTACAGGCCAAGATCGACAAGAGTGAAATCATCACTTGCCGTCCGGCAGACCTGCTCGAGCCTGAAATGGACAAACTCAGAGAAGAGACAAAGGACTTCGCAGAGTGTGACGAGGACGTACTCACATACGCACTCTTCCCTCAGGTTGCCGTAGACTTCTTCAAGAGAAGAGCGGCTCGCAAGGACAAAGTCGATCCTGACGCGATAGATGATAAGAATAAGTCATATCCTGCATAAAACTACAGGAGGTAAAGACAGTGGGATTCGTAAGAGTAAACAACAGAACCATTCCTAAAGAGGATAAGGTATTTGCTGTAAGCGGACGCGCCAAAGCCGCTATAGCCGAAAAGGGTAAGGAAGCAGTTATTGACGCAACAATAGGATCACTGCTCGACGATAATGGGGATCTCGTCGTAATGTCATCCGTAATGGAGGCCATAGGAACATTAAAGCCTGCCGATTATGCGGCATATGCTCCTATAGCCGGAGTTCCTGAATTCAAGGAAGCTGTTAAAAAAGCTCTCTTTGATAAATACACTCCGCAAGGCCACGTTGCAGTCTGCGCTACGCCGGGAGGTACCGGCGGACTCACCCACGCCATGACGAATTATACAGATGTGGGAGATGAGGTTCTCACTCACGACTGGTGCTGGGCCAACTACAAAGGAATTGCAGATGAGCACGGACGCAGCGTCAAGACATTCAGATTCTTTGACGAAGAGGGTAACTTCGATTCCGCAGACCTCAAGCTCAAACTCGACGAGCTCGCATCCAAAAAGGATCAGGTTCTGCTGATAATCAACACACCTGCACACAATCCGACAGGCTACTCACTGACTGGTCAGGATTGGGACAATGTCATCAACATCGTCAACGCAGCATCCTGCAAAGTCGTACTCTTCGTGGACATCGCGTATATCGACTTCGCAGGTGAACCTGACGAGGTAAGATCATTCCTTCCTAAGCTTGAGGGACTCGGAGATCACGTGCTGGTACTCTTCGGATACAGCGCATCCAAGACACTCACGGCTTACGGCATGAGATGCGGAGCTACGGTCTGTCTGGCCAAAACAGCAGAGGAGGCAGAGGAATTCACCAAGGCTGTAGGATACACATCCCGCTCCACTTGGTCCAACTGCAACCGCTCGGCACAGGTCGTAATGGGTAAAATCTACTCAGATGATGCACTTCAGAAAAAGGTAGACGAAGAGAGAAGAACATACAGAGACATGCTCCTCGAAAGAGGCAAAATCTTTGAACAGACTCTCAGAGAAAACGGTGTAAAGAGCGTGCCTTTCACAGCGGGATTCTTCATCACCATTCCGAGTGACGATCCTGCAGCTGTATGTGCTCAGCTCGAAAAACAGGATATCTTCTGCCTGGCACTCGCCAAAGGCATCAGAGTATCCATCGCATCTATCTCCAAAGAGAAGTGCGTAAAATGCGCAAAGGCCATAGCAGATTTGCTTAAATAATTGCCTTAGGGTAGGGACCCGGAGACAAATTGTTAGAGGCGGCTATATGTAAGGAGTGGCCGTAACTATAAGAAGTTAATACTGTGACGTTATATGGAAAGGATTCTAGAATTATGAAAAAATTATCACTTCCGGTTCAGATATTCATAGCTCTAGGCTTGGGTATCGTAGCAGGTCTTATCTTCCTGGCAATGGGCGAGGGCGGAGTTGCATTCGCTGTCGGCTACATTAAGCCAATCGGAACCATTTTCCTGAACCTGCTCAAGTTTATCGTAGTTCCAATCGTTCTTACATCCATCATCCAGGGTGTTATCTCCCTGTCTGATGTCAGAAAAGTAGGAACAATCGGACTCACAACAGTTGTTTACTACTTCCTGACAACAGCGTTTGCTATCACAATCGGACTGATTTTCGCAAACCTGTTCAAAGGCAGCTACCAGGTACTCCAGACATCAGGTCTTGAGTATGAGGCAGCAGAGCCTACACCGTTTATGGATACTATCGTAAACATCTTCCCGTCCAACTTCTTCCAGCCGATGGTTGAGTCAACGATGCTTCAGGTAATCGTAATCGCTCTCTTCCTCGGATTCGGTATCATGATTGCGGGCGAGAAGGGTAAACTTGTCGGTGACATCATCGACAGCCTCTACGAGGTATTCATGGTAATCATGAGAGGAATCATCAAGCTGACACCGATCGCTGTATTCTGCCTGATCACTCCGGTAGTTGCAGAGAATGGTCCTGAGGTACTCGGATCACTCGCAATGGTACTTCTGACAGCTTACATCGCTTACTTCGTACACGCATTCCTTACATACGGTACAACCGTAAGTGTGCTTGGTAAGATGAATCCGGTTAAGTTCTTCAAGGGAGCTCTTCCTGGATTCCTGTTCGCTTTCTCCAGCACATCCTCAATCGGTACTCTTCCGGTTACAATGGAGTGCGTTGAGAACTTGGGCGGCCGTAAGGATGTAGCAAGCTTTACACCTCCGCTTGGAGCTACAATCAACATGGACGGTACAGCTATCTATCAGGGTGTATGCTCGATCTTCATCGCATCATGCTTCGGCATTGACCTCACATTCGGTCAGATGATCACAATCGTACTTACAGCTACACTCGCATCCGTCGGTACTGCAGGTACACCGGGTGCAGGCATGATCATGCTCGCTATGGTACTCCAGTCCGTAGGACTGCCTGTTGAAGGTATCGCCCTCGTAGCCGGCGTTGACCGTATCTTCGATATGGGACGTACAGGCATCAACGTAGTAGGCGACATGTCCGCTGCTATGATCGTCTCCAAGTTCGAGACAGACAGAGAGAACAAGGCAGCAGCAAACGGTGCTGTTCACTAATTGTGACAGCAAAGGCATAAGCCAAAGCAACAGCGCTTATCATAAGCGCGAATGCAAATTAAGCTTTAAGCAATCAATCTTTTATAAGCAGTGCAAAAGCCGGGGCACCCCGGCTTTTCACTTGCCGTCACTATACTAAACTGCACTCGTTTCGGCCCCTTACTTACACTCGAAAGAACGCTAACTGAGCTGTGGAGTTATGGATAATCGGCGCAGGGCCATGAATAAACACATGGACAGCAAGTGCCTTCTTATTCTCTGCTGCCCACATGCTTATTCACAGCCCTGTATCTGTCTACCTACCTAACTACTGCTCTGACAAACTATATTCTGCCGATTATCCACAGCCTCCACAACTGCTACGACGACGATGATTATAAAAAGGAAAAAGAAGAATATGCGCATAATACTTACCGCAGATAGATTTACATCGCGCAGTAAGTAAAATAGGCCTTTGATCAAGGCTGCTTATACTTACTCTTCATACTATTGGTTGTTTGGGTAAGTAAAATGCCACGTAAACTTTGTTGTTTTTACTTATTCATGA
>CADAJM010000064.1 GCA_902788245.1 uncultured Eubacteriales bacterium
TATATTCGATTCCCTGCGCCTCATACCACTGACCGATGTCCTGGATCATATCAGCACCGGAAACTATCGACAGCATCTGCATTCCTCTGCAGATTGCCAGGACCGGTATATCTTTTTCAAGGCAATATGAGAGCAGTATATAATCCGAGACATCCCTCTCGGCGCTGTAGTCTGTATCGACTTCTATTCCGTGCCAGTCCTGTTCATCATGATACAGAGTCGGACATATGTCTGAGCCGCCCGGGAAAATGACACAATCTACGCCCTTCATTATTTCCTCAACATTTGAGTTCTGCCATGTATTGTCTTTCACCTTCTTTGCTTCTTCAGAAGTAAGGATCCCGTGTTCATCTTTTTCTGCATCAGTCAATTCCCCATTGCTGTCATAATGAAGGTCATATGACAACGCCTGTTCCAACACAACAGGCTTCGCGCCTGCAGCTTCAACCGTGCGAAGGGTGCTGATAAAACTGTAGCTTTCCTGGTTGTTGCTCCAGGCAATATAAACATTTTGTTCCGGCTTCACATCTTTGCTCGAGCACGCAGTCATCAATGCCACGGTCAAAACAATGAACAGTATATTGATAACGGTTCTTTTCTTCGGCATGGCCGGAATCTCCTTCCTGCGATCCAAATCGCCATCTACTCCATTCAACCTAAATCCAACCACATAAGCCCCTAGTCGCTTGTTCTATTGTTAGTCATAGTTTCTGCTTATACTCAGGCAGTTTTTCTGCTGCTTATCGTAGCATTTCATTGCTTTAACGGAAATTTTTTAGGGCATGGCCGTATGCGGCAGCTCATGCCTCGGCAATCTCTTTGGAAAAGGACCTTCTATCTTGCATGGCACCCCCAGTTTATTCAGTTCTTCCTGAAATGCGAGAGCATATTTGTTCGTGTCAACAAGCTGCATTAATCCGAATACTATTTTATCTCCTAATGCAGTTACTTCAACTGTGCAATGGCCTTCAATAACATAAGCATACCAATCTATGTACTCTGCAACTTCTCCCCAGTCCATCCATCCCGTGTAATTAAGAATAAAGCTGCCGTGCTGTGCGTCATCGCCTGTCGAAAGGCTGTGCTTGGCCATATATTTTCTCTTGTTTTTTATGCCTTGTTCTTTGTCCACAGCTTCATATAGGTTGAACAGTTTTCTAATCTCCGCGTGGCTTACCGAAGGATCCGTTTGAAGAATAATCTGTCCTCTGGCCATTGTTCCCAGCATCTCCAGGTCTCCTTCCAGCAAATCTCTTTCGAAGTTTACATATATATGACTCAGAAAATCGCAGTGAGTATCGGGAATACCCATACTCTCTCTTGGATTATGAGCTCCTTCTCCCACTATGGTCTTAAACTTTTTCGAGAAAAAACGGTTCAATGCTCTTGCGAATGTAATAAAGAAAAACGTGATTACGCTCGAATCATTCTGTTTGGCAACCTTGATAAGGTCTGCCTGATCAATCACAAAGACCCGGTAATTCGGCTTTCTCTTGAACGGATTTATCAAACCGTTCAGATAATCCAATGCAAGAATAGGCGATTTTTTAATCTTTCTCTTGATGATAGGCTCTTCTTCGCTAAGCATCTCCATTGTCGGTTCCGTAGTTTCTCCGGGAAGCACTTCACTATCCGGCTTCCAAATCTCCGGAGCATCAGGAAGCACATTGTATTTCTCTTTTACATATTCCCAAATCGTTGTCATGACCCACGGCTGAAATCCTTTTCCGCCGCACATGGTATGGCTGATGTTAAGATAAATGTCCTTCCCTTCACAGTCTGCATAAATCAGATGCCCATTGACCGCCTTGCTACCGAGGCGGGGCAATTTCTTAGCCGTCCCCATCACGACAATCTTTTTATCATTTGGGTGAAGAACATATCCGCCTTCATCGTCGAGAGCAACTCTGACGGCAAAGTACGGGTATCGCTTCATTGCAGTATTAACGGCCTTATCGAGTACGGCTATATCCACTTCATCCTTCATCCTGACATGGATTCTGACTGTGTGCGAAAACATCTTTTCGTTTTGGTATAGCCTGTATGTATCAATGCTGTATTTCATAGTCCCTTATTACACCCCCCTACTGATTTCCGGTTCTATTGCCTCTTTCAATTAGAATTTTAACACATTGTTACGCATTAATTGGATTATCCGGTAAAACTTCTCTCATCAAATATGGCAAAAGAAAAACCGTTGAAATTTCAACGGTTTTCTATTCTGTTATTGGACTGATCAATAAGTGCATATTCATAAGTATTGCCGAATCCGTCTATAGTAATATATGCAGGATACGAGTATGAGTCCTCATCATAAATGACATTGTTCGTATGCTCTTCCTCATTGTATTCGATAGTCTTTGATAGCGCCTGCAGTCTGCTGATCTCGTCAGAAAACATCTCCTCCCCATAAGTTTCATTCTATTATTATCTCCAAAAATAAGAATTTGCTAATCCAGCATCACTAAGATTTGTTTCTCATCTTTACGTATAATCTACAAAGCGCTGTTGGCAAAACAACAATTAAGAATCCTACAGTCAGAATAGCTCGAGGCAGTTCTCTGTCGAATCCTAAAGCATATAAAACTGCAGCAATAACTATCAACAAGATAACTTCAACAATTATTACTATCTTGAAATTTGCATATTTCTTCATTCCGTTCTCCGATTTCTTCTTTCTTCAGAACGCTCTGACATATCATCATGTTTATTCATTCCGGTTACGCTGCTCGGCAAATCATTCATAACGCCAACAGTCGGAACTCTGGTCGACTCACCGCGTTTTGCTTTGCGATACGTCCTTATTACGGCAAGGAGTCCAAGCCCTCCAAAGAGAACAATCATCCCATATTCCATTATGGCTCCTAATATATTCACTGCATCCATGTTTGATTTCCTCCTATGTACTGCGGCATTATGGTAATTCTACCACATTATGCCGCGTTGATCAGACTATCTGGCCATGTTGCCCTCATCAAATACAGGAATGAAAAACCCGTTGATTTCTCAGCGGGCTTCCCGGTACTTCTAAGCAATAGTATTCGCTTAGCCTTTCTGACAGCTTCTTCATCATACAGCCACTCTATGACATAGCATTTTGTGATGATGTCACGGAGTGCGATCGCCAGGGCAAATATAATTTTTTTAATAAGCTTAAAATAATCCGCTTGCAGTAGAAAGGATTTGAAATATGAAGAAGATAGTCATTGTCGGAGGAGTTGCCGGCGGCGCAAGCACGGCAGCCAGGCTCAGAAGGCTCGATGAGAATGCAGCTATAGTATTGCTCGAAAGAGGCGATTATATATCTTACGCAAACTGCGGTTTGCCGTATCACATCGGAGACGTAATCAAGTCTCGCGATGCTCTTTTGGTGTCTACCCCTGAAATGATGAAGGCTCGCTTCAATATCGATGTCAGAACGGGACACGAAGTTGCATCGATAGACAGGAAAAAGAAAACCGTCCATGTCAAATGCAAGGACGGAAGCGAATATGATGAGTCATATGACAAACTTGTCGTATCCACAGGTTCATCCCCTCTCAAGCCCGGCATACCCGGCATCGAATCAGAACTCATACAGACACTTTGGACAGTGCCGGATACAGACAGGATCAGGAATATGGCGTTAAAAGGCGGCATTAAATCCGCCGCTGTAATCGGGGGCGGATTCATCGGCCTCGAAGTGGCCGAGAACCTGCACGCGGCAGGACTCGATACCACTCTCATCGAAGCCGCCGCGCAGGTAATGCCGCCGATAGATCCCGAAATGGCAGAACTGCTTCATGAGCATATCGAAGATCAGGGCGTGCATATGCATCTTTCAGACGGAGTCTCCTCCTTCGAAGAAATAGATGAGGGGGCCGGTAAAAAGATTAAGATTAAACTGCAAAGCGGCACGGAAATCATAACTGAGTTCGTTGTGCTCTCAATAGGACTAAGGCCTAACAGCGAACTGCTCAGAGATGCAGGAATTAAACTAAATGAGCGAGGCGGCGTAGTGGTCGATGAACTTATGCGTACCAGTGATAAGAGCATATATGCACTTGGAGACATCGCCGAAGTCGAGGACTTCACTACCAAAGAGAAAATGCAGTATCAACTTGCCGGACCTGCGAACAAGGAAGGCCGCATCGTTGCCAACAACATAAATGGCGCCAAAGAGTCTTATGAAGGTACTCAGGGCACGTCCATAGCAAAGGTATTTGATCTGGCAATCGGTATGACGGGCAAAAGCGAAAAAGCTCTCGTCGCAGCAGGTATGAAGCGCGGCGTTGATTATGACTATATAATCATCACCCAAAATCACCACGCAGGATACTACCCCGGCGCACAGCCCCTTATTATCAAGGTTCTTTTCACTCCTGACGGCGAGAAGATACTCGGTGCCCAGATTGTGGGGGCAGAAGGTGTAGACAAGCGTATTGACGTAATATCCGTAGCCGCAAGACTAGGCGCCAAAGCTACTGATCTGGCTAAACTCGAACTCACATATGCTCCGCCATACTCATCTGCAAAAGACCCTGTCAACATGGCTGGATTTGTAATACGAAATGTCATAGATAAAATGATTGAGTTTTCGGATATAGATGCCGAGCCTACCGATAACAGCATATTCCTCGACATACGAGAAGATGCAGAGCGCATGGCTTTCGAGCTTCCCGCAGCAGTAAATATTCCACTCGGAACATTAAGAGACAGACTCTCTGAGCTGGATAAGAAAAAGGAATACATCATATTCTGCGCCATAGGCGTCAGGTCGTACGCGGCTGCCAGAATACTCATGCAAAACGGATTCAAAAACGTAAAAGTGTACCCTGCCGGCACGAGATTTTATCAGGCAATGCATTACCGCGACTATAAAAACGATATTACGGATAATTCAATTGAGAACAGTGGAGGCAGCAATATGGCAAACGAAACAAAAGGAGTAACCTCAGTCAGCACAGCTACCAATCAATCGGCAGATATAAGTATGCGTCTTGACTGCAGCGGTATGCAGTGTCCGGGACCTCTTCTTAAAGTATTTGAAGGAATGCAGGGCTTAAACGACGGACAGGTGTTGGAAGTAAGAGCATCTGACCCGGGATTTACAAAGGATGTAGCTGCCTGGTGCAAGAGAACGGGCAATACCCTCTTATATAACGAAAAGGAAGGTGCTGATTACGTAGCTCGTATATTGAAAGGCCAATCAAGCACAGTATCTCCTTTGCAGACTGCTTCGTCTGTTCCTTCAACTTTAAAGAGCGGTAATGATGGTAAGACTATTATCGTCTTCTCTGGCGATATGGACAAAGTCATGGCATCCTTTATCATTGCAAACGGTGCAGCCGCTATGGGCAAACCGGTCACCATGTTCTTCACATTCTGGGGCCTGTCAGTTCTCAGAAAAGCCGGTCACAGCAAGGTGGATAAGACTCCTATGGAGAAGATGTTCGGAGCTATGCTTCCTAAAGGAGCAGACAAGCTCAAGATTTCAAAGATGAATATGGGTGGCATGGGAACAGCCATGATGAAAAAAATCATGAAAGATAAGAATGTCAGCAGCCTCGAAGATCTAATAAAAAGCGCCATGGCTAATGGAGTTAAAATAGTCGCATGTACTATGAGCATGGACGTTATGGGTATCAAAAAAGAAGAACTCATAGACGGAATCGAGCTTGGTGGTGTAGGCTACTACCTCGGAGATGCAGAGGATTCCAACGTAAACCTCTTTATCTAGTTGTCTGATTTAATTATCATTATCTAAAAGCCCTGAATCATCACCGATTCAGGGCTTATAACGTGGTACTGCCTAGGGGAGTCGAGCAGTTTTTCTGTTGCTTATCGTAGCATTTCATTGTTTTAATTATCTGGTAAAAGCTTCCCTCATCAAATATGGCAAAAGAAAACTGAGGCAATTCCGATCATGAATCGAATATGTTCTTCCTATGCGTTCTTGGATCTAACTATCATTCTCATCACTTCTTTATATGCGGCAAAGACCACGCCTGCTATCGGCCACACAATCCAAGTCATCTGCCAATTCATCGTGATGAAGCTCCATCCGAGGTATATGGCTGTGGCAATTGCCCAATAGATTCCGTCCCACACGCCTGCTTTCTTATTCAGTCTCGTGTATTCGCCCTCTTCCAGCAATTTATCGAATCCACCCTGTCTTATTGAAGTAAGTACAATCATCTTCACCCCTATTGCTATCAGAATAAGTATCAGAGCCACACCTAATGAGTCAATAAGGTTGCTCATTGTACTTCTTATTGCCAAGAGAATAAAGAGCGGAACTGAGGATATGATGCAGAGAACAATCCCAGGTACGAGGAGCCTTGCGTGAGCTCCCGCGTAATTAGATTTGCGCTCCTTTACCATGCCCGAGACACCGTAATCCGTATCTATATTCTGTTTCTCGAGATAATCAAAGCGCTGTCCTTTGAGTCCGAATATTATGAATATGGCAACTGCCGATGCGACTATAAGAAGTAATGCAGCTACTCCTATCATGTATGCCGCTTCTTCGCCGACAGGTATTCGTTGGGCCGCAGCGAGTCCTCCCAGTATCAAGAGGAGCACAGGTGAGAGAATACACATCATTACTCCCGTAGATATCGAGACCGCCGCTCTTTCATTGTGCTCGAGGAATTCGTTCGCCTCTTCGAGGCTTACGGATCTGACCGATTCTTCGAGGCCACTGTCAATTGGTGTGATATCGGATTCGCTCGCTGTCTCGATGTCATCTCTGAGCAGGTAATCCGTGCTTACACCGAAGACTTTCGACATCTGAACAATCTTCTTCATATCAGGCACTGCCTGAGCGCTTTCCCACTTAGATACGGATTGCCTCGAGACACCCAGCTTATCTGCCAGCTCCTCCTGTGACCAGCCGCATTTCTTTCTGTTTTCAACTATCTTGTCTGCTAATATCATCCTCATACCTCCTGATTAACGAGTACGATAACCTCTGTTTTACATCATCATTCTATGATTCTGCGCGGTTGCACTCTACCAATCAGGCTTTTCAATTTGTCAACTCATGGTTGCTTTATTATTCAGTCGTTTCTTCACCTTCATCAGTAGCAATCATCGTAACTTCATCATCGAATTCGACCCAAGATTCTCCTCCGTCAAAAGAGTGGTTATACATTGAAAATGCATCCCAAGTATTCTCTTCTTCATATACTGACAGATCTTTCTTGATGTAATCACTATAGTCCTGTAGCGTTTTTTTATTAGGATATGCAAGATAGACATACACTATTCTGTTATTTGACTGATCAATCAGTGCATATTCATAAGTATTGCCGAATCCGTCTATAGTAATATATGCAGGATACGAGTATGAGTCCTCATCATAAATGACATTGTTAGTATGCTCTTCATCATTGTAGTCGATAGTCTTTGATAGCGCCCGCAGTCTGCTGATCTCGTCAGAAAACTGCTCATCCCCATATGTACATATAAGGATCATCTTTCCATCTGTATCAAAAAGATTCGGATTGAAGTCTGCCGTGTACTCAATTTTGTCTGCAAATATATCATCAGGAAAAACTGAAAGGTCGCTGTCCAAATCACCGGAATACTTTTCTATTATGGCATCCTTATTATAGTTTTCTGCTCCTTCTGCATGATAAGAATCACTGCTGACGGGGTCAGATCCGCACGAGCAAAGAATCATTGCGCATATCAGGGATACGATTATTATACATTTAAGTTTCATTCTATTATTATCTCCACAAATAAGAAATTGCATATTTTCTCATTCCGTTCTCCGATTTCTTCTTTCTTCAGAACGCTCTGACATATCATCTATATCTAGTGCATCCATATTTGATTTCCTCCTATGTACTGCGGCATTGCAGTAATTCTACCACATTATGCCGCGTTGGTCAGACTATCTGGCCATGTTGCCCTCATCAAATACAGGAATTAAAAACCCGTTGAGTTTTCAACGGTTTGTCCTGGTACTGCCTGCAGTTGTAAAACTTCTCAAACGCCTTGCAATTGCCCTGTCCTATGACATCAATCCGACATTTGCTCACTATCTTGAGGAACACCCGTAATGCGCACCGCAGTCTTTAACCAATATGAAATTACGTCTTCCAAGATATTAGTTCAAAAACAATCTTTTTTATGCTTCTTGGTGATTTATACTTTTGGAATATACGAAAACCCCTTTTCGAGATCCTCATCCGTCGGGATGAAATCTGTCATAGTTCCTTCGTTGAACTGTCTGTAGGCGTTAAGGTCGTAATAACCTGTCCCTGAAAGTCCGAACACTATTACCTTTTCTTCTCCGCTCTCTTTGCATATGAGAGCCTCATCGATAGCTCCTTTTATTGCGTGACTGCTCTCAGGAGCAGGAAGTATCCCTTCGCTTCTAGCGAACAATTCCGCAGCCCCAAACACCTCAGTCTGTTCATATGCTACTGCTTCAAAATACCCCTGATCGTAAAGCTCGGAGAGCAGGGTGCTCATTCCGTGAAATCTCAATCCGCCCGCGTGATTATCAGGCGGTATATACCCGTTGCCCAGGGTGTACATTTTTGCCAGAGGGCAAACCTGACCGGTGTCACAGAAATCATAGGCATACACGCCCCTTGTAAAGCTCGGGCAGGAAGCCGGCTCGACTGCAATTATCTTATAATCATTCTCTCCCCTGAGTTTTTCTCCCA
>CADAJM010000065.1 GCA_902788245.1 uncultured Eubacteriales bacterium
ATTCCGGATGCCGAAGTCAAGATATTCATGACTGCTGATTCTGCAATCAGAGCACGCAGGAGATACAATCAACTGCTTGAGCAGGGTAAGCCGGCTGATCTGGAAGAGATAAAGGCAGACATCGAAAAAAGGGATTATCAGGATTCGCATCGAGAGATCAATCCTCTTAAACAGGCTGATGATGCGGTGTTTATGGACACTTCAGACATGTCGATAGAAGAGAATATTGATGCCGTTTGTGAACTGATTGCGAACAAAACAGGCGCTGATGTGTAGAATTATTCACACAATCATCAAGCTACGTTCTCAAGGACGTAGCTTATTAATTGTATGATGTGAGTGTGTGCTCCGGAGAGGAGTAAATATGCATATCAAAGACATGCCTGCAAATGAAAGACCGCAGGAAAAACTTCTATTCGGCGGAGCCCGTGTGCTCAGTAATTCCGAACTTCTCGCTCTTATTATCAGGACGGGAACCGGAGATAAGTCAGCCATAAGGCTTGCCGATGAGGTTATAGCCTATACCAGCGATAATATAGGTGAACTTGGCATGGCTGAAGTCAGGGAACTGACAGAAATTGAAGGAATAGGTGAGGCCAAAGCCTGTTCCATAGTTGCAGCCATGGAGTTGAGTAAAAGGCTTAAGTCTGAGAGAATTACCAGACACAAGAGAAGGCTTGGTGACAGCAAGGAAGTAGCCGATATGCTGATGGAAGAATTGGCCGATGAGAAAAGGGAAATCTTCATGGCCATCAATCTCAACAGCAAGTTGCAGGTCGAGTCCAAATCGGTGATATCCATCGGCAATCTCGACAGCGCGCCGGTACACCCGAGGGAGGTGTTCGGCCCGGCGGTCAGGAGGGGTGCTGCGGCAGTAATCGTGGCGCACAACCATCCGAGCGGAGACCCGACGCCGAGTCACCAGGACATAGATGTGACAGTGAGGCTTTTGGAGGCTTCGAAGATAATAGGAATCAAGCTCATGGATCATGTAATAGTCGGTAACGGAAAGTTTACGAGTTTAAAAGCCGAGGGCTATTTGGATAATTAATATGGGGGAATTAATGAATAACAAAGTAACGATTCAGGATATTGTTGATGCACTTGGGATGGAGAATCTCATAGCAGCCATTGACGGTGATACTCCTTGCAATGCAATCATGGCTATGTACACCGATCCGAAAGGGAAGGATGCGGCAGCTCGAGAGATTAAAGGCATTACCTATAATTCCAAGGAGGTGGCTCAAGACTATCTCTTTGTATGCAAGGGAGCGAATTTCAAAGAATCTTATCTTGAGGAAGCCATGGAGCGTGGCGCGATATGCTACGTCAGAGAAGCTTCAGATGCCCCTGATGCATCCCCTGATACTTGCGATACAAATGAAACGTCAGCACATGTATTCCCCGAGTGCATTGAGATAGATGTACGTGACATACGAAAAGCAATGCCTGTAATAGCAAAGGCGTATTACGGAAAAGCGGACGAGGCCGTTAAAATAGTGGGCATTACCGGAACTAAAGGCAAATCCTCTACAGTGTATTTCATGAGGAGCATTCTTGACGAATACATGAACGCTACCGGCGGAGAAAAGACCGCAGTCTGCTCCGGAATTGAAAACTATGACGGAGTGATAAACGAGGAGTCACATCTCACAACACCTGAAGTAATGGAAATTTACAAGCATATGGATAATGCTATGCGAAGCGGCATTAAATATATGAGTATTGAAGTTTCCAGTCAGGCTTTGAAATATGAAAGGGTCGGCGGGATTAGCTTTGCGGCAGGAGCGCTTCTGAATATCGGAAGTGATCACATCAGCCCTATAGAACATCCGGATATCGAGGATTACCTTAATTCAAAACTCAAGATATTTGCGCATTGCAGGAAAGCGTGCTACAGCTTGGAATCGGAGCATCAGGCGGAGATAAAATCAGCATCAGTGGATTGTCCGTACGTCATCACCTTCAGTTGCAAGGATGAAAAAGCAAATGTATATGCGTATAATATTCGCTCCGAGGACGGGCATGTCATCTTTGATGTGAGAGTAAGAGACATCGAAGGATATGAGGATTTCGAAGAAACGATTAAGATGAGAGTATTCGGAAGGGTTAATGTGGATAATGCCATTGCCGCAATTGCACTAAGTGCATTACTGGGAATTCCGAAAGAACACATTGTAAGCGGCCTTTCCAAAGCGAGAGTTCCGGGGCGCATGGAAGTTTTCAAGAGCAGCGACGGAAAACGTACGGTCATCGTAGATTATGCACACAACAAACTCAGTTTTGACAGGTTCTTTGAGAGCGCAGAAACAGAATTCCCGGGCAAGAAGATAATAAGCGTGTTCGGAAGTGCGGGAGGCAAGGCCATAAACAGAAGAGCCGAGCTCGGAGAAAGCGCGGGGCTTCACGCTTCATATTCCATCATCACCGAGGACGACAGCGGACCTGAGGATGTAGAGGACATCTGCAGGGAAATCGCCGAACATGTCAAGGAAGCAGGAGGCAAATGCGAGATAGTTCCGGACAGAGTAGATGCCATAAAAAAAGCTATAGACATAATGGATGAGGACAGCATATTGTTTGTCGCAGGAAGAGGTACTGACAGCGGCATGAAAAGGGACGGCGGAATCGTCGAATACCCTGCGGACAGCGATATCGTAGAAGAATATCTGTGATAATCTACATGCCGAATACACAGGCATGCGAACACTCCGTGTTCATTGACGCGGAGTGTTTGTGTATGTATAATAAATGGGTAGATTTATGCAATCTAATCGCATATGTTGTGCAAGGATGTATGCGAAGACACTGTATATATTACAAGTTTAATTATTTAGATAAGGAGGGTGCCTATGTCACCGATTATGACTGTATTAGTCAGCATTGTAGTCCTTATCGTCGGTATAGCTATAGGTTATGTTTTGCGCAAGAGCTTTTCAGAGAAAGCTATAGGAAGCGCAGAGCAGCAGGCTCAGAATATGATCCTGGATGCACAGAATACTGTCGAAAACCTCAAGAAAGAGAAGGTGCTTGAGGCGAAAGAGGAAATACACAAGCTGAGAAACGAGTACGAAGGAGAACTCAAAGCCAGAAGAGCTGAAATCTCCAAAACAGAAAGAAGGATTCAATCCAAAGAAGAGAATATCGATCGCAAGATGGAGAGCCTTGAAAAACGTGAGAATGGTCTCATCAAGAAAGAGCAATCCATGATCGAAAAACACAAAGAGATAGATGCTTATCTCGAAAAACAGTTAGCTGAACTCGAGAGGATTTCCGGATACACCAAGGAGGAGGCAAAGCATCTGCTCCTCCAGGAACTCGAGACAGATATCAGAAAAGAAGCTTCGGAGATGATCGTACAGATTGAAAACGAAGCCAAAGAAGAAGGCGATAAAAAAGCCAGAGAAATCATCACTACCGCTATCCAGAGATATGCGGCAGATCAGACAACAGAGAGTACGGTATCAGTTGTCAGCCTGCCTAACGACGATATGAAGGGCAGGATTATCGGAAGAGAAGGACGTAATATCAGAGCCATCGAGACTCTGACGGGCGTCGACCTCATCATAGACGACACGCCTGAGGCCGTAATTCTTTCGGGATTCGATCCGGTAAGACGTGAGATTGCCAGGATCGCACTTGAGAAACTCATCGTTGACGGACGTATTCACCCGGCAAGGATAGAGGAAATGGTCCAGAAGGCCACCAAAGAAGTCAACAACATCATCAAGGAAGAGGGAGAGCGCGCTTGCTTTGAGACAGGTGTGCACAATCTCAATCCTGAGATGGTTAAGCTACTGGGAAGACTCAAATACAGAACTTCATACGGACAGAATGTACTGCAGCACTCAATCGAGGTTGCTACTCTTGCCGGTATGATGGCTGAGGAGCTCGGACTCGATCCGAAACTCGCCAAGAGAGGCGGACTCCTCCACGATATAGGTAAGTCCATCGACCACGAGGTTGAGGGAACTCACGTGGAGATAGGAGTCAATATCTGCAAGAAATATAAGGAGTCCTGGAAGGTTATCAACGCGGTTGAGGCTCACCACGGAGACGTTGAGGCCACAACACTTGAGTCGATGCTCGTAGCTGCTGCGGACGCACTGTCTGCCGCAAGACCGGGCGCCAGACGCGAGACTCTCGAGACATATATCAAGAGACTTGAGAATCTCGAGAACATCGCCAATACGACCAAGGGTGTCGACAAGTCATATGCGATTCAGGCAGGACGTGAGATACGCGTTGCCGTTAAACCTAACCAGGTAGCAGATGACGAAGTGCCTATGCTGGCTCGCGAGATTGCCAAGAAAATCGAGGCAGAGCTCGAATATCCGGGTCAGATTAAAGTTAATGTCGTAAGAGAGACCAGAGCAACGGACTACGCCAAATGATCTATTTAGATAATAGTGCGACGACAAGACAATATGATGAAGTAACGGAATTGATGTACAGGGCTGCCAAAGAAACCTTTGGCAACCCTTCATCTTTGCATGCGCTTGGATTTGAAGCATCAAAACAAATTAAGGCAGCCAGGCAGCAGGTGGAAAAAGCACTCCCTTCGGGTAGGGTGGTGTTTACATCCGGCGGCACTGAGTCAGATAATATGGCTCTTTTATCTGCCGTTCAGAAACTGAAGAGAAGAGGTCGCAGAATAATTACGAGCTCTGTTGAGCATCCTGCAGTAAGCGAGACATGCAAGAGACTCAAGGCTCTCGGATTCGAAGTGGAATATCTGCCCGTAGATGAAAAGGGATTTGTCTCCGCAAAGACTTTGAGAGAAGCCCTAAGCGAAGATACTATAATGGTATCCGTGATGGCTGTTAATAATGAGGTCGGAACCATAGAGCCTATTAATGAGATATCGGCCGAAATTCGCTCTTACAGCAAAGAAAAGGGCGTAGAGATATTCTTTCACAGCGATGCCGTGCAGGCCTTCGGAAAACTTGATTTAAGCGGAATCAACGCGGACATGATATCCGCGAGCGCTCATAAATTTCACGGACCAAAGGGTGTAGGCCTGCTGTATATGAAAGAAAGCCTCAAACTTCCGCCGTTTATTACAGGCGGGGGTCAGGAAAGCGGATACAGATCGTCGACTGAGAATACTCAGGGCATACTCGGAATGGGTCTTGCGACTGAAATGGCTCTAAGAGACTTGGATAAGAAGATAGAATATATCGGTCAAGTTAATGATTATTTGAGAGACGGACTCAAGGCCGAGATAAAGGATATCAAAATCAACGGCCCTGAGGAACTCGGATACAGCATGAAAGATGCAGGTCTGAGATGTCCGAGCGTGCTGAATGTCACGTTTGAAGGAACGAGAGGAGAAGTCCTCCTGCACACACTCGAGCAGGACGGCATATACGTATCCACGGGCTCTGCTTGCTCATCCAATCATCCGGGAGTAAGCCCTGTCCTGCAAGCCATGAAGTTAAATCCTAAACAGATAGAAGGTGCTATCAGGTTCAGCTTCTCGGAGTTTAATACGAAAGAGGAGATGGACATAGTAATAGACAAGACGAAGACAGCAGTAGAAAGATTCAGAAAACTGGGGACATATCAATAGTGAAGAAAGATTTGTACATTGTAAGATGCGGTGAAGTTGCCCTCAAAGGCATGAACAGACCGTATTTCGAGAGGGTGCTTCTCGAAAGAGTTAAGAAAGCAATAGAGTGCTATGAGGATACAGAGGCTAACTGGAAGGACGGCCTTATGTTCGTACGCGTGCCGCACGGCGCAGATGAGGATGAAGTCATCTCAAAGTGCGTCAAAGTATTCGGCGTGGCATCCGTAAGCCCGGCGGTTCAGGCGCCTAAGGAGATGAACGATATCGGAAGACTCGCTTCCGAGTTTATGAAAGAGATTATAGCCGAAGAGGAAATCAAGACTTTTAAGGTCAGAGCTAAGAGAGCTGACAAGACTTTCCCGATCGAGTCGCCTGAAATCGCAAGACAGGTGGGCGGCATGGTGCTCAAAGAATGCAAGGTTCTTGAGGTGGATGTGCACAGACCGGATGTGGAGCTCTGTGTGGACGTGCGCCGCGAGGCCGCCTATATATACAGGGATAAGGTTAAGGGATTTGGCGGCCTGCCGCTCGGAACGAACGGCAAGGGGCTGATCCTCATGTCAGGGGGAATAGACAGCCCCGTCGCGGCGTTTATGATGGCCAAGAGAGGCATGAGCATAGAAGCCGTACACTTCCATTCCTATCCTTACACCAGCCAGAGGGCACAGGAGAAGGTAGAGGAACTGGTCAAAGTTCTCGCCGGATATATGGGAAGAGTAAGGATGCATGTCATCAATCTGCTTCCGATTCAAGAGCAAATTGTAAAGAATTGTCCTGAAGATGAGACGACTCTTTTGGTCAGACGATTCATGATGAGGATAGCCGAGAAGATTGCAGAGAAGAACGAATGCATGATGCTCATAACAGGCGAGGACCTCGGACAGGTAGCAAGCCAGACGGCAGAAGCCCTCGTGGTTACTGATAATGTCGTAAGCATGCCTGTGATGAGACCGCTTATCGCAATGGACAAGGTGGACATCATGGACAAGGCACGCGAGATAGGCACATACGACATATCGATACAGCCTTACGAGGACTGCTGCACGGTATTCCTGCCTAAACATCCGGTGACAAAGCCTAAACTACCGAGGATAGAGAAATCCGAATCCAAACTCGATGTCGATGCACTTGTTGCTGCAGCCGTCGAGTCGGAAGAGATTGTAACCATACAACCGTAATAACAAGTGAAATCAAAAGCACCTTTTGTCCGATTCGGGCTAAAAGGTGCTTTTATGATTCATTGTATTCAGATCACCCGGATTCTTATTTATAGATCAGGCTTTCGGCGTATTCGGTGGCGATTACGCCTTCAGGCTTTCCGGTCTTTGCGGATTCTTCGAGCATGCGGTAGACGACATTGTAGATGTTGTGTACCTGCTCGAGGACTTTTTCTTTGTCATAAGTTGTGAATGCTTCCTGCCCGGCATTGATTACTCCGCCGCCGTTGATGATGAAGTCAGGAGCATAGAGTATGCCTTTGTCCTTAAGTGCCTGACCGGCGGCATCGTCATAGATGACGTTGTTTGCCGCACCGGCGATGGCTTTGCACTTGAACTGCGGGATGGTCTTGCTGTTTACTACAGCACCGAGAGCGCAAGGTGCGAATATGTCGCATTCGACTCCGTAGATTTCATCCTTTCCGACCTCGACGGCACCGAGTTTGTCTACGGCATACTGCATTGCTTCACGGTTTGAGTTATTGCAGACGATTAGCTTAGCACCTGCCTCATGAAGAGTTTCGGCAAGTCCGAGTCCGACTTTTCCGAGCCCCTGAACGGCGATTGTAAGTCCCTCAAGGCTGTCGGATCCGTTCATGAAGTTTGCAACGGCGCGAATTCCGTCATACACACCGATAACGGTGAAAGGGGAAGGGTCGCCTGAGACGTTTTCTCTTCCTACTACATATTTAGTAGTGCGAAGCATGTAGTCAGCGTCCTTTGTATCTGTGTTTACATCTTCTGCGGTATAGTATTTACCCATAAATGTATTTACGGCTTCGCCGAAGGCTTCGAACATTGCCTCGGTCTTTTCCGAAGGATCTGCAATAATAACGCCTTTGGCTCCGCCGAGAGGAAGGCCGGCTGCCGCATTCTTATGGCTCATGCCTCTGGAGAGACGAAGCACATCGAAGAGGGCATCTTCCTCACTTGCATAAGGCCAGAGTCTGCATCCGCCCACAGCAGGTCCGAGATTTGTGTTGTGAAGTGCGATTATGGCCTTAAGACCGGCTTTTTCGTTGTTGAAATACGCGACTTGTTCGTGTCCGTAAGTTCGGATCATTTCAATATTTGTCATAACTACCTCTTTGTATTCTTGCTAACGTTTAATATTGGTTAACGATAAATGCAAAATCCTCTTTTGTCAATTCTTGACAAGGATTGGCGCTAATGCTAAACTTGTGAAAGTTAATAAAAAACTAGTTATTTTTTGTGTATTTTGCGGAAAAATTTGAGGTTATATGTTAAATAGCATGCTCACACTCAGCATCATTATTATCGGAAGTATTATTCTCGGCCTTGAGCTTATTATCGGCAGAGAATAGTGCTGAGAGTTGTGATGTGAGTGAAGGGTGGACCAAGCCTGAAACGATACCGTAAGATACGAGTATATACAGTCCCTACGATCAGCATTAAGAGATCGAGGGTCTTTTTTATAGAAAAGGAGACTAAAAGAATTGAAACTCTATGGATCTGAAATTCTGATGGAATGCCTGCTCGAACAGGATGTGGATGTGGTATTCGGCTACCCGGGAGGAACCATACTCAATGTATATGATTCGCTTCTGGAGTATAAGGACAGGATAAACCACTATCTGACGGCTCACGAGCAGGGAGCCTCGCACGCGGCGGACGGATATGCCTCCGGCCCCGGCGCAACGAATCTGACGACGGGCGTTGCGACCGCATACATGGATTCGTCACCTGTTGTTTTCATATCCTGTAATGTGGCAGAGAACCTGATAGGAAAGGACTCGTTCCAGGAGGTAGACAGCACGGGTGTAATGCTTCCTATTACAAAGTCGAACTTCCAGGTCACCGATGTTAATAAACTTGCAGGTACGGTCAGAAGAGCTTTTGCAATAGCCAGAAGCGGAAGACCGGGACCTGTGTTCATTGACATACTCAAGAACGTGACTGCAGAGCAGGCGGAATATGAATTCATACCTCGCAAGAAACATAAAGAAGCAGGCGCGCTTAAAGCTATTTTTGAGAGAGATATGGAGGGATTCCACAAACCTGCGGTAGATGTGGAAGATATAGATAAGCTCGTAGAGATGATAGGCGAATCCGAAAGACCTATGCTCATCTGCGGAGGAGGCGTAGTCAGAGGCCGTGCTCACGAGGAGTTCAACAAATTTGCGAATATCATTGACGCTCCGACGGCTGTTACCGTTATGGGCGGAGGCGGCATGAACGGCAGAAACCCTCTCGTCACCGGAATGATAGGTATGCACGGTTCTCAGGCTTCAAATATAGCGGTAAACGAATGCGACCTCCTGATTGCGGTCGGATCGAGATTCTCTGACAGAGTTGCACTCGACCCGGAGACCTTCGCCAGTCAGGCCAAGATAGTACATATAGACATTGACAGATCAGAAATTAATAAGAACGTACAGACGGATCATCACATAGTCGGTGATGCCAAAGAAGTTCTGAACATGCTAGTCGAAAGGCTTACTCAGCAGGATCATGCGGAATGGAAGAAGTTCGTATTCGCATATCCGACTGAGGCCGAGTACGATGACGGCGGAGATACACTTAACCCTAAACAGCTCTGCAGGACTATAGCCAAGTTGATGCCTGATGACACCATGGTCGCAACCGATGTAGGGCAGCATCAGATGTGGGCTATTCAGCATTTCCACTTTGACTATCCGGGCCAGCTTATGACATCAGGAGGATTCGGAACCATGGGTTTCGGACTCGGTGCAGCTATAGGTGCCAAAGTCGGAAATCCGGATAAAACCGTTATCCATATTGCGGGTGACGGCAGTTTTCGCATGAACTGCAACGAGCTGACTACAGTAGAGCACTACAATATTCCGATCATTACTTTCATATTCAACAATCAGACACTCGGCATGGTTCGCCAGTGGCAAAACCTGATATACAAAGGTCATATCTCCGAGACGAATATGGACAGAGGACCGGATTTCGTAAAACTCGCAGAGGCCTACGGTCTCAATGGCGTGAGGGTCAGCAACCAGAAGGAACTGGAAGCAGCGATTAAGGATGCGATGGCATCGGGCAAAGGCTGCGTGATTGACTGTATACTGGATATAGATGAGATGGTCAGACCTATGGTGGGCGGCGGCTCGCACATCACTGACTTTATGAGAATATAGGAGGACGGCAGATGGATAAAATGAAGGACGCCAGGAGGCAGACTCTGGCCATGCTCGTGGATAACGAATCGGGAGTTCTGTCACAGATAGCGAGGCTCTTCTCCAGGAAGGGTTATAATATTGAGGCCTTTGCCGCAGGACCTACGGAGAACCCGGGCGTAACGCGTATCACCATAGACGTTTTGGCGGATGAACCTCATACCGAGCTTCTCTGCAATCAGCTGAGAAAACTCTATCCGGTATATTCGGTCAAATGGCTCAACACAGAAAACTCGATATACAGAGAACTGATGCTTATCAAGGTAAAGGCAGAGGGGAGCGAGCAGAGAAACGACGTCATACAACTCGCAAATATTTTCAGAGCACAGATTATAGACGTTTCTCACGAGACGCTCACACTCGGTCTTACGGGAGATCATGAGAAACTCTCTGCGATGGAAAAGATACTGAGTGAATTTGAAACACTTGAAATAGCGCGCACGGGCGTAGTCGCCATCGAGCGCGGAACAGCAACAATAAACGACGAATCCAAAGAAAGGGGCGAATTCAACTATGGCAAAAATGTATTATGAGAAGGATTGTAATCTGGATGTGCTTAAAGGAAAGACAATAGCAGTGGTCGGCTACGGCTCACAGGGACACGCTCATGCGTTAAACTTGAGAGACTCCGGCTGCGATGTAATAGTTGGCCTGAGAAAGGGCGGAAAGTCTTGGGAAGTTGCCGAAAAGGACGGCTTCGAGGTATGCACTGTAGCTGATGCGACAAAGAAAGCAGACATCGTAATTATGCTTATAAATGACGAAGTGCAGGCAGCAGTATACAAGAACGAAATCGAACCTAATCTGGAGCCCGGAAATGCAATCGCATTTGCACACGGATTCAATATCCGCTACGGACAGATTGTGCCTCCTGCAGATGTTGATGTCTTTATGGCAGCACCTAAAGGACCGGGACACACGGTAAGAAGTCTGTATGTAGCAGGTAAGGGGGTTCCTTGCCTGGTTGCAGTTGAACAGGATGCGAGCGGCAAGGCAACGGATATCGCACTTGCATATATCGCAGGAATCGGCGGAGCAAGAGCCGGAATCCTTGAGACTACATTCAGAGAAGAGACGGAAACAGACCTCTTCGGCGAACAGACTGTTCTCTGCGGCGGAGTGGTAGACCTGATGCAGTGCGGATTCGAGGTCCTCGTAGAGGCCGGATACGATCCGCTGAACGCATATTTTGAATGCATACACGAACTCAAACTCATCATTGACCTTGTAAACAAGGCAGGTATGTCAGGAATGAACTATTCGATTTCAGATACCGCCGAGTACGGCGAATACGTATCGGGACCTAGGGTATTCCCGCACGATCAGCTCAAGGCAAATATGAGAGAGGTCCTCTCGGACATTCAGGACGGAACTTTTGCCGGCAAGTGGATTCAGGAGAACAAGAACGGCCGTACATTCTTTAACTCCAAGAGAAAACAGCTCGCTGAGCACCAGATGGAGATAGTCGGTAAAGAACTGAGAGACGGAATGCTTTGGAAGAACGACCAGGATCTTGACACAGCATCTAACTAACGGAGATAAATGATGAAATCAGATAATGCGAAAAAGGGAATAGACCGCGCGCCGAACAGATCGCTTATGTATGCGGTGGGTCTGACTAAGGAAGAAATCAGCAGACCTTTGATCGGTGTGGTCAGTTCATACAACGAGATAGTGCCGGGGCACGCTCATCTGGATAAGATAGCGGATGCCGTTAAAGCAGGAATAAGAGCAGCAGGCGGAACGCCTCTTATGTTCCCGGCAATAGCCGTATGCGACGGCATAGCGATGGGACATATCGGAATGAAGTACTCTCTGGTTACGAGGGAACTCATAGCTGATTCAACAGAGGCCATGGCTATAGCACATCAACTGGACGGTCTGGTAATGGTACCGAATTGCGACAAAAACGTACCGGGTCTGTTGATGGCTGCAGCCAGGATAAACGTGCCGACGATATTCTGCGCCGGCGGGCCAATGCTGGCCGGCCGTCTGCCGGACGGCAGACGGAGCTGCCTCTCAGACATCTTCGAGGCAGTCGGCGCATATCACGCAGGCACGCTCGATGACGAAGGCATGAAAGATTACGAGGAGAATGTCTGCCCGTCATGCGGTTCATGCTCAGGCATGTACACAGCTAATTCCATGAACTGTCTGACTGAGGCTATAGGAATGTCTCTGCCTGGCAACGGAACCATACCGGCTCCGCTCTCTGCGAGGATAAGACTAGCTAAGAAGACCGGAATGCAGATTATGAAGCTCGTGGAGAAGGACATAAAGCCTCGCGATATTATGACTGAGGCGGCTTTCCACAATGCAGAGACCGTAGATATGGCGCTCGGATGTTCTACGAACACCATGCTTCATCTGCCGGCAATTGCCCACGAGGCAGGATATGAACTCGATTTCGCAAAAGCCAATGAGATAAGCGCAGTTACGCCGAACCTCTGCCACCTCGCGCCTGCGGGTCCTACATTCATGGAGGATCTCGATGCAGCGGGCGGAGTATATGCGGTGATGAAAGAACTTGCAGACAACGGGCTTCTCGATACATCTCTTATAACGGCTACAGGCCACACGGTTGCCGAAAATATAAAGAATGCAGAAAACCTCAATCCGGAAGTGATAAGACCTTTCGACAACCCGTATATGAAGACCGGAGGAATCGCTGTTCTCAAAGGCAATCTCGCAGCGGACGGCTGCGTGGTGAAGCAGTCTGCCGTCAAGGAAGAAATGCTTACACACGAAGGCCCGGCGAGAGTGTTTGACTCAGAAGAGGAAGCCATCAAGGTCATATATGAGGGCGGAATCAAATCAGGGGACGTAGTTGTAATCAGATATGAAGGTCCTAAGGGCGGTCCGGGTATGAGAGAGATGCTAAATCCTACATCCGCAATTGCGGGAATGGGACTCGATGACTCGGTTGCACTTATCACTGACGGAAGATTCTCCGGAGCGACCAGAGGCGCGTCGATAGGACACGTAAGCCCTGAGGCAGCATCCGGCGGAAACATCGGACTTGTGCAGGACGGAGACATCATCGCTATAGACATTCCGGGCAGAAGTATTGAACTCAAAGTATCTGATGAAGAACTCGAAAAACGTCGTGCGGCGTGGGTATGTCCGGAGCCTAAGGTTAAGACAGGGTATCTGACGCGTTATGCAAAACTCGTCAGTTCTGCAGACAGAGGAGCGGTATTGGAGTAATGGAACAAGTTAGAATTTTTGATACTACGCTGCGTGACGGCGAACAGTCGCCGGGCTGCAGCATGAACTTAAGAGAAAAGATAGAAGTCGCGAAGTGCCTCGAAAAGATGCACGTAGACATAATTGAAGCCGGATTTGCCATCGCATCTCCGGGAGACTTCGAGTCCGTAAAGACTATAGCGGAGACCATAAAGGGCTGCACTATAGTCTCTCTCGCACGCTCTACACCGAAAGATATAGATACAGCATGGGAAGCGGTAAAAAACGCGGCAGATCCGAGAATTCACGTGTTTATAGCCACTTCACCGCTGCATATGGAGTACAAACTTAAGAAGACTCCTGAGGAAGTGCTCGAGCAGGCGGGAGAAATGGTGGCATATGCCAAGAAGTATTGCTCGAATATCGAGTTTTCGGCAGAAGACGCCACAAGGTCAGATCCGGAATTCCTCAAAAAGGTAGTGGAGCGTGCCATAGCAAGCGGAGCGACGACCATCAATATTCCGGACACAGTCGGATACACGACGCCGGAGGAGATGCGCGAACTGATAGCAGATATCAAAGGAAATGTCAGAGGCGCAGAGAAGGTCATATTCTCAGTTCATTGCCATAATGACCTCGGAATGGCGACTGCAAATGCCCTTGCGGGAGTGCTCGGAGGTGCACGCCAGGTGGAATGCACCGTAAACGGCCTCGGAGAGCGTGCGGGAAACACATCCCTCGAGGAAATCGTAATGGCCATAAAGACCAGGCAAGATCTCGCCGAACTCACAACGGGCATCGACACAACTCAGATACATAGAGCCAGTAAGACCGTGTATAACATCATCGGTCAGACTGCGCCTCTCAACAAGCCTATAGTTGGCAAGAACGCATTTGCCCACGAGTCCGGCATACATCAGCACGGAGTTCTGGCAAATAAGAAGACCTATGAAATCATGACGCCTGAGTCGGTCGGAATACACGCCAACAATATGGTGCTCGGCAAACATTCGGGACGCCATGCTGTCGGACAGAGGCTGGAAGAACTTGGCTTTACACTTACCAAAGAGGAACTCGACAGGTGCTTTGATGATTTCAAGTCAGTCTGCGACAAGAAAAAGAACATCACGGATGCGGATCTCGAGGCCATAGTTAACCACAATACAAACCTTCTGTTCGAGGAGGAAACATCCGGATACAAACTCGACTGGTTCCAGATGGCAACGAGCAATTTCACTACAGCTACATGCACCGTCAGTCTCGAAAAGGACGGAGAAAAGATAGAGGATGTTGCGCTCGGAGACGGACCTATCGATGCGGCATACAACGCAATAGATGCGATAATAAAGCCTTCGGAGCACAGCTTCGACATATTCAACATCCATTCGATATCAGAGGGAAAGGATACCCTCGGTGACGTAACTGTCAAGGTAAATGCATACGACAGGACTTTCACCGGACGCGGACTTTCCACGGACATCATGGAAGCCAGTATCAATGCGTATCTCAAGGCTCTCAACAGAATGATAGCGTACGAAAAGAAATATAAAGGGAAATAGTATGGGAATGACAATGACACAAAAGATACTCGCTGCCCACGCAGGTCTGCCTGAGGTAAAAGCCGGAGACCTGATTGAGGCTAAGCTGGATGTGGTTCTCGGTAACGACGTGACCACTCCCGTAGCGATTGAAGTATTCGAAAAAGCAGGATTTGACAAAGTTTACGATAAAGAAAGTATCGTAATAGCGCTGGATCACTACACTCCCTGCAAGGACATCAAATCTGCTGAACTTTGCGTAACTGCAAGAGAGTTCGCAAAGAAACAGGGCATCACGCATCTCTACGATGTGGGAGAAGTCGGCATAGAGCACGCGCTGCTGCCGGAGCAGGGGCTCGTCGGCCCGGGAGACTGCATTATAGGTGCGGACTCACATACATGCACATATGGTGCTCTCGGTGCATTTTCAACGGGCGTCGGCTCTACGGATATGGCCGCCGGCATGGCATCAGGCCTCAACTGGTTCAAAGTTCCGCCTGCCATCAAGGTCGAACTTAAAGGCAAACTTCAGCCCAATGTATCAGGAAAAGATGTAATTCTTCATCTCATCGGAATGATAGGAGTTGACGGAGCTTTATACAAATCCCTTGAATTTACAGGTGAAGGAGTCTCCGAGCTCTCAATGGACGACAGATTTACCATAGCAAATATGGCAATAGAAGCCGGTGGTAAGAACGGCATATTCCCTGTAGATGAAAAGACAGAGGAATATATTAAGGGCAGATTCAAAAGAGAAGCCCGGATATACGAGGCCGACGCTGATGCCGAATATGAGAGCACAGTTGAGATAAACCTCAGCGAGCTTAAACCGACGGTGTCCATGCCGCATTTGCCTTCAAATACCAAGACGGCAGAAGAAGTTGCGGGCATTCCTATCCAGCAGGTAGTTATAGGTTCGTGCACCAACGGACGCATGCAGGATATGCGAATTGCCGCATCTATTCTCAAAGGAAACAAAGTCGCAGGCGGCGTCAGATGCATAGTCATTCCTGCGACCCAGCAGATATATCTTGATTGCCTCGAGGAAGGCCTTATCAGGGACTTCATAGAAGCGGGATGTGTCGTTTCCGCTCCGACATGCGGTCCTTGCCTCGGAGGACACATGGGCGTCATGGCTGACGGAGAGCGTGCGGTATCCACAACGAACAGAAATTTCGTGGGCAGAATGGGACATACGGGATCGGAAGTAATCCTCGCAAGCCCGGCTGTTGCGGCAGCATCGGCCATCGTGCGGGCCTTCTTCTGGCGCGCCTTCGCCTTTCGAAGCAGCGACTGGATGTCTTTTCGCTCGATTTCCTGAT
>CADAJM010000066.1 GCA_902788245.1 uncultured Eubacteriales bacterium
AGTCTCTTGGCATGTGCTATTCCGTTGGTTACGAAACTTGCCTTGGTATTTGTGATGAAATCCACCATGTAAAGAGTAGTAGTGCCCGAGTCTATATAAACAAAATCATCGTCTCGGATCAGAGATGCAGCATATTCTGCAATCCGCATCTTCTCTTCCGTGTTGAGCATGGCCTTCTCAGCTACAGAAGGCTCAGCTGCATTGATTTCTTTAAATGAAAGAGAAGTTGCTCCTCCGAAAACCTTGACGATTCTATGTTCATCATGAAGCGCCGAAAGATCTCTTCTGATAGTAGCCGCAGAAGAATTAAGAGCGTCTACCAGTTCCTGTACAGTCGCCGTGTTGTGCTTTTCCAGATATGTTACGATCTCATTTCTTCTTTTTTCAGAAAGCATTTGAGCACCTCATGTTTATATTGCTATTGACTTGTTGAAGAGATAATAACATCAATTTTAATCAAAGTCAATCAAAATTAATCATTTTATTTCAAAAATAATCAAAAAGAGTCAGGACAAGTTCCTGGCTCTCTCTTTCGTAATAGTCAGTTTTCATTATTATAAGTTATTTGGTCCTCTGTCTAAACCATCTCCAGTATAATTTTCTGTTCATTTTAGAAAGACCTGAGGAGAGTGCGTAACCCATCACATAGAACACCGCCACTGTCCCTATAACTGCGGGAATGCTCATGGCTTTGATATCGAGGAAACCGTACGGGATGTACTCCCTCTTGATAACGCCTGATCCTATAAGAGACAGGATGATTACAGCGTAGAATGTCACGAACGACGTGCCGTAAAAGGTTTCCTTTTTGCTGAGTTTGCCGAGAGGAGAATCGTTCATGGTAAATGATGCGATAACCAGGAGCGGCACCGCAACATGCATACAGAACATATCCGGCCGTGTCAAGTGAAGGTGCATAGGAAAAATCGGGAGCTGGCTAATGAGCACTACGATGAGTATCACGGACTCGGCCACTGCAGAAGACAATCTGGCAAAGTACACAGCCCTCCTCGTAAGTTCAGTGTGCCTTTTCAGTTCTACAATATTAACAATGAAAAAGAATATGGTGAGTATGAGCGTGTACAAAGTGCCGTCCACAGTCATCCACCTGAGCATCAGAAGCCCTTCTCTGTCGATGCTCGCCATGCGTAAAAGTGCGAATACACACATTGCTATTATCACAGCGCCGACGATGAGATTCACTACCTTCTTTTTTCTGTACCGACTTTCAAAATTCTTTTCCAGTATATCAAGTTTTTCCGTCCTGTTGTCCATATCAGTCCTCCCGACCACATCAATGCGAGTCACGGCTGCCGAAGTGTGGTATTCGCTTCCACGCAAGATTCTTCGAAAAGAGAGCCTGTATGTCAAGCACAAACTGGCTCAGTATAAAGAGCGGGAAGAGGAACAATCCCAAAACGGTCTTTCCCGCAGATACCATTCGGAACCTTTTCCGCCCGATGAACATAGTCATCAGATATGCCCCCATCGCGACGGCATAAGCATTTATGAAACTTGCGAGAACAGAGAACAGCGCACCTGTCTCAGTCGAGCGAAACAGATTAACCCACCATGATTTCGTGCCGTCCCAATACAGGAAGGCATCGTACACACTCTCTCCGAAGAGCGGAGCCAAAAGCAGGAGCAACGACCTCAGTACAAACAGCATTATGATGCAAGTGATGACACGCGAGATGAATGTCGAAATATCAAACATCGCAAACCTGTTCTTTCTGCCCGGGTCGAAAATAGCTTTTATGCAGCTTGCGAGATGAGCCTTTGATACTATGATGACTCCTCTCGCCCAGCGTAGCCTCTGCCTCCACATAATTCTAAAGCTTGTAGGCTGCTCATCGTAAAACACCGCTTCATCGCAGTACCTGATCTCCGTCCCTTTCTTATACTCCCTTGCCGTGAACTCAAGGTCCTCGGTCAGCGAATAATAATCCCATCCGTCTTTCACAAGATCGCTGCTGAATACATAACCGCAGCCGAATATGCGCGCAGATGTGTCCAGCACGGTCCTTCCTCGCGCTCCGAGATAACAGCTGGTGGCAAAGTAAGCCCCGTACAAGACAGTCATCATGTTCTCGTTGAAGTTGGACGCCTGGCGGAAGGAAGTGATGACATACTTCCGGTCGTAGTATTCAAAGGCATCGTTCATCTTGTCGAAATAATCTTTTGCAAATGTGTTGTCAGCGTTGAATATAAAGAACCCGTCATAGGACGCGGTCCCGAAGTCCTCCTCTATTTTTTCGAACAGGTGGCGTATTGCAAAACCCATGGTATTTTCGTTCGTATTATTGTATTCGTAAACATATGCATTCGCATTCCTTGCAATCTCAGCCGTTCTGTCGCTGCAGTTATGGGCAACGACAAAAATATCAAGTAGTTCCTGTGGGTAATCGGCACTGCGTACGCTCTGTATCAGTGCTTCAATCACCGCTTCTTCATTTTTAGCCGGTACTATCAGCCCGTATCTGTTTTTACGCTCTGCATGAGGAAATTTCTTGCAGGCAAATAGTCCGACAATCGCTATGAAAATGTAAAAAGCGAAAAGAAGGCATATCACGACAGATATGCCCGAAATAATAAGATTAACTGTTTCTGTGTATGTCATAATTCTTCACTCTATGTCCGGATATTCCGGTATTTCTTATTGCTGTTTCTCCGGCAATAAGAGGTGCAAATATTGTGCACCATGTTGTCCTCATTTTATCACATATTAATGATTCTTGATGTAAAAAGGCTAAGCGACAAGAAATCCGGCTGCCACAATCAGAACTTCGCATGCCCTTGCGCCAAGGTCAGCAGCAGGCTCACCTAACGGACTGGTCGGGTTAGGCGGTGTATGCCAGCAGAATATCGAAAGCATCATGATCGCCTTCAGTCCTTCCAAGCTGCTTATTCTTTTCATTCTGTGCATTTTAAGTATTGACATCTTCACCAATATTATATATTATGATGAACTCTATATGAAGCCTCCGGCAGATTCGGGCCGGGACTCCATACGGCGCATATAACGTGTATAATTAAGAGGTAATAATTTTTGCGAAGTAAAGGAGAGCATCATGGCAAAGAAAGAGATAAAAAAAGACGAGTTATTTAACAACAATGAATCCTATGAGTTGAATCCGGATACTCTAGAGCATATCGCCGGCGGGCAGCAGGGTTTTACAGACCGTTTTGACACGTATAGGTATTTAGACGACGAAGAGAGAAAAAAACTATTTAATCGTTAATGCCTAATGCGAGCGTATCATCAATTTGACATCAGCGCAAACGAAAACCGTTGGAATTCCAACGGTTTTTGATTTTTTCACTATTCCCACTCGATTGTTGAGACGGGCTTATCTGAGATATCCCAGAGGACTCTATTTACGCCGGGTACTGTTTCGATGATGCGGTCGCGTATGCGGCAGAGCATATCCCATGGGAGTTCTACGGACTCTGCAGTTACGGCATCTACTGTGTTGATGGCTCTTACGATTACAGGCCATCCCATGTAGCGTTTGCCGTCCTTTATTCCTGTGGACTGCATATCAGGAATGACTGCGAAATACTGCCATGGTGTCTGATCCATCTTGCCGATTTCTTCTCTTACGATGGCATCCGCCTCGCGAAGTGCCTCGAGTCTGTCTCTTGTGATAGCACCCGTGCATCTGACTCCGAGTCCCGGTCCCGGGAACGGCTGTCTGTATACCATGCTGTCAGGAAGCCCAAGTGCTGTTCCCACTACTCTGACCTCGTCTTTATAGAGGAGCTTGACCGGCTCTACCAGTTCGAACTGAAGGTCCTCTGGAAGCCCGCCTACGTTATGGTGAGCTTTTACGCCATCGGATTCCAGGATGTCCGGATAGATTGTGCCCTGACCGAGGAAACCTATGCCCTCGAGTTTTGACGCCTCCTCCGCAAACACATCTATAAAGACCTTTCCGATTATCTTTCTCTTTGTCTCAGGCTCATCAACTCCTGCAAGTTGATCGAGGAATCTGTCTACAGCGTCTACGTATATCAGATTAGCTCCGAGCTCTTCTCTGAACACCTTGACTACCTGCTCAGGCTCTCCCTTTCTGAGAAGTCCGTGGTTGACATGTACGCAGGTCAGTCTGTCTCCTATCGCTTTGATGAGAAGCGCAGCTACTACGCTTGAGTCTACACCGCCCGAAAGTGCGAGCAGGACTTTACCGTCCTCTCCTACCTGCTCTCTTACAGCGGACACCTGCTCTTCGATAAACTTATCCGCGAGCTCTTTAGTTGTAATTCTTTTCATTGTTTCCGGTCTTACATCTGCCATTTTTTATCCTCCGTTTATCTATCTCTGTCCCGTTGACGGGCCTACTTCCTTGAGTATTACGTCGTGCGCTCCGCCCTCGACTATGCTGACTGCGGATACGAGCGTGAGTTTTGCATTTTTCTGGAAATCCGGAATGTTGAGCGCACCGCAGTTGCACATGGTCGACTTAACTTTTCCGAGCGACATCTGAACGTTGTCGTGCAGGGATCCGGCATATGGTACGTATGAGTCGACGCCTTCCTCGAATTTCAGTTTGGCATCTCCTCCGAGGTCGTATCTCTGCCAGTTTCTCGCTCTGGCAGAACCTTCGCCCCAGTACTCCTTGACGTAGTTGCCGTTTACCATGAGTTTGGCTGAAGGCGATTCATCGAATCTCGCGAAGTATCTGCCGAGCATTATGAAGTCCGCTCCCATAGCCAGCGCAAGAGTCATGTGGTAGTCATAGACTATGCCTCCGTCCGAACAGATTGGGATATATACTCCGGTCTCTTTGAAATATTCATCTCTGGCTTTTGCTACATCTATGACTGCAGAAGCCTGACCTCTTCCTATTCCCTTCTGCTCTCTTGTGATGCAGATGGAGCCTCCGCCTATTCCTATCTTTACGAAGTCCGCACCGCAGTCTGCGAGGAATCTGAATCCGTCCGCATCCACTACGTTGCCCGCTCCGACTTTTACCTTATCTCCGTAATGATCTCTGATCCATTTGATGGTAACAGCCTGCCACTCCGAGTAGCCCTCGGATGAATCGATTACGAGTATGTCCGCACCTGCCTCAAGCAGTGCCGGAACTCTTTCCTCATAATCTCTTGTGTTAATGCCCGCTCCGACTATGTATCTTTTGTTCTCATCCAGGAGTTCGTTCGGATTCTCTTTATGCGAATCGTAGTCCTTTCTGAATACGAAAGATGTGAGCCTCTGCTTTTTATCTATAATCGGGAGCTGGTTTACTTTATTATCCCAGATGAGGTCGTTAGCTTCTGAAAGTGTAATGCCCTCGCTCCCCCATACCATTTTATCAAACGGAGTCATGAAGTCCGTGACAGGAGTGCTCGTATCCATCCTGGATACTCTGTAGTCCTTGCTGGTTACTATTCCCAGGAGTTTGCCGTCAGCCGTTCCGTCCTCTGTGATGGCTATGGTGGAGTGTCCCTTTTCAGCCTTCAAATCGAGCACGTCCTTTAGTGTGGCATCCGGCTTTAAGTTCGAATCGCTTGGTACAAAACCGGCTTTGTAGCTCTTAGCTCTTTTGACCATGGCTGCCTGGCTTTCAACCGACTGCGATCCGAATATAAATGAAATGCCGCCCTCCTTGGCAAGTGCTACAGCCATGTTGTCATCAGACACGGCCTGCATTACTGCGGATGTGAGCGGTATGTTCATGTACAGTTCTGACTCCTCACCCTTTTTAAATTTCACGACCGGTGTTCTCAGTGAGACATTCTCCGGTCTGGCCTCCATGTCGGAATAGCCCGGAATTAGGAGATATTCATTAAACGTCCTTGAAGGTTCTTTTAATACTGTTGCCATTTCCACCTCTTTGTTTTTATATCCGTTTTAAATACCTATTCAATGCCTGCTGCCAGCGCCGCTTCATCAGTAAAGTAGAAGTCTGCGCCCATTTCCTTGGCTTTCTTGATGTCTTCTTCGGAGCTGAGTATGCCTGCACCGAATTTCTTTTTCTTGTCCTGCACAGCCTTGCATCTCTCATCACTCATCAGGTCTTTGCTTACCGAAATTGCATCTATGTAATCCGAGTTCAATGCCTCTGCCCATCCTTCCTCGCCGCTGCAGAGGAAAATCTTAGGTGTGTTAGGGAATTCATTGTCCAGAGTTCTGAGTCCGCTGAAATACGCGCTGGATATGCTTACGACATCCGCATAATCTTTCTTTTCTATCAGTTCTTTAAGCGCCATGAGATTGCGAGCGCTGGTATATTTGACCTCTATAATGTAATGGACATCTCGTCCGTACTTATCAAACACATCACTGAGTTTCAAAATCTTATCTCCCGACTTGGTTTGGAGATTCTCTATTTGCCCATCCGTCATGCCGGAGAAATAACCGCTGTAACCAGTCAAATCCTGAGCAAAATCATCATCTGCAACAATCAGAGTTCCGTCCTGAGATACTACAAACGGAAGTACGATAGCCCCGCATCCGGCTTCGACGGCACTGTCGTACGCCGCCATTGTATACTTGCTTTTATCCTTGCTGCCGCTGTATGCATATATGCTGTCAAATTTCTTGGCAGCGGCTTCCTGTGCGGCTGCTTCTTCGGCCGCCTGCTGCTCGGCAGCTGCCGTTTCCTCTGCCTGAGCGGCTTCTCTTTGCTCTTTCATGTCACCAACTGTCTTTAAGAGATACGCAGCAGCCGCCACACAGAGCATCAGAAGTACCGCAATCAGCAGGAGTTTTTTCCCCATTCTTCTTTTTCTTCTCATAACTCTTTCCAAACCACCTAAAACCAACTTTTTCGCTTGTCTAATCATAACACGAAGCGCCATATTCCTCAAAGAAAAATGGCCGCATTCGCGACCATTAGAATTCTTTTACGAAGTTATTTTCGTTCACAGCGAGGATGCTATTACATCATGCCCATTCCACCAGGTGCACCTGCCGGCATTGGAGGTTCAGGCTCCTTGATTTGTGTGATGCCTGCCTCTGTGGTCAGGAGCATTCCTGCTACTGATCCGGCGTTCTGGAGTGCGGATCTCGTAACCTTTACAGGATCTACTATTCCGGCTTTGATCATGTCTTCGTACTCTTCATTTGCGGCATTGAAGCCTATGTCGCCTTTGGCGTCTTTGACTGCAGCGACTACTACGCTTCCGTCAAATCCTGCGTTGGCAGCAATCTGTCTTACAGGCTCCTCGAGGGCGCGCTCTACGATGCGTGCGCCTGTCTTAATGTCGCCTTCCTGCTTCTCAGCATATTTCTTAACGGCTTCGATTGCTCTGATGAGGGATACGCCGCCGCCGGCAACTATGCCTTCCTCAACGGCAGCCTTTGTGGCGTTGAGGGCATCCTCGAGTCTGAGTTTCTTCTCTTTGAGCTCAGTCTCGGATGCAGCGCCGGCATTGATTACGGCTACGCCGCCTGCGAGTTTGGCAAGTCTTTCCTGCAGTTTTTCTTTATCGAAGTCCGAAGTGCTTTCCTCGAGTTCAGCCTTGATCTGTGCGATCCTGGCTTCGAGTTCAGCCTTATCTCCGGCACCGTTTACGATCACGGTGTTCTCTTTATTAACCTTGACTGTCTCGGCCTGTCCGAGCATGTCGATTGTAGCTTCTTTGAGCTCGTATCCGAGTTCCTCGGAGATTACGACTCCGCCTGTGAGAACTGCAATGTCCTCCATCATGGCTTTACGTCTGTCGCCGAATCCCGGTGCCTTGACTGCAACTACATCGAGAGTTCCTCTGAGCTTGTTGAGGATGAGCGTTGCGAGGGCTTCTCCGTCTACGTCCTCTGCTACGATGAGGAGACTTGAGCCTGCCTTCATGATTGACTCGAGCAGCGGGATGATGTCCTGGATATTGCTGATCTTCTTATCTGTGAGCAGAATGTATGGTTTGCTCATTACGGCTTCCATCTTTTCGTTGTTAGCCATGTATGGTGAGAGATATCCTCTGTCGAACTGCATACCCTCTACGATATCGAGAGTTGTTCCGAGAGTCTTGGACTCCTCAACTGTGATAACGCCGTCTTTGCCGACTTTCTCCATAGCCTCTGCGATGAGTTCTCCGATCTCTGTATCATTTGCGGATACGGATGCAACCTGCGCGATGGATGCTTTGTCGTCAACCTGCTTTGCTTCTCCCTTGAGATACTCAACTGCTGCATCAACAGCTTCGTAGATTCCCTTTTTGAGAATCATAGGATTGGCTCCTGCCGTTACGTTCTTAAATCCCTCTCTGATGATGCTCTGTGCGAGAAGTGTAGCTGTTGTGGTACCGTCACCG
>CADAJM010000067.1 GCA_902788245.1 uncultured Eubacteriales bacterium
ATCCTGAGACTTGCGAGCATTCTCCTGAACCAAGGCCTGAATATCAGTCATAAGCGTCTCTAAAGTAATCTCAGCCTGGAATCGATCCTCTTTAAGTTGAGCGAGTGCGCTCTCGTTATTGAGCTTTGCGTTACAGTCCGCGATATGCGATTCTTTGTCCGACAATAGCCTTTCCAATGCAATCAGATAGTATTTTTCAATATCTGGTTCAGATATGCTCGGAGTACTGCATTTTTTTTTTTTTTCTTATCGGCGATTACAATACCATACAACTTTCCGATGCTTCTCACTCGTACTGTGGAGCGTCTTTCTGCCATAAAAGTAACCGCACTCACCGCAAATGATTTTTGTGCTGAATACACTGTTGTCTCTTAAGGCGGATTTGAACTTACTCCTTCTCGCGAGTTCGGCCTGAACGAGATTAAAAGTGTCTTCATCCACGATGGCATCGTGCGAATTTGACACATAATACTGTTTGACCTCACCGTTATTCTTGCGAACGGTCTTAGATAGATAGTCTACCGTATAGGTCTTTTGACGCAAGGCATCACCTTTGTATTTCTCGTTCGAGAGAATACTCTTGACTGTACTGACTGCCCAGTTGTCTTTACCGCCGGGCGTTTTAATGCCACGGCGCGTCAACTCATCGGCAATAGTGCGAATAGTCTTACCGTCGAGGAACATTCTGTAGATATCTCTTACTACCTCAGCCTCTTCCGGAACGATTTCAGGGCGACCATCGTCACCTTTTTTATATCCAAGGAAACGCTTATAAGGCAGCGAGATATTACCATCTTGCATACTTTTCTGCATTCCCCAACGGACATTTTCTGATATAGAGCGGCTTTCTTCCTGAGCGAGACTGGACATGATCGTTAGCATAACTTCACACTGCTTATCTAAGGTTCGGATACCTTCTTTCAGCGATGATATTCGCATGGCTGATTGACGGGCAGAAAACTATAGTCTTAGGATGCTCTCTTTCCGCCACTTTTTCGTTAATGATACGGACTATCTCATCATCGCGCTTAGGGACGAAGATATTCCGATTCAGTTCCGCGATGGTTATATCGTCTCTGCCAAGATACTTGAAGATGTCTTCGATGTCGTCTAGCAGGAGACGATAATCTACCGTAGCTAAAAGATGCTCTTTGATGGCCTGTGGCAGGTCTTTTTCATAGATTACATCACCGAAAATCTCAGAGATATTCAGGCCGTCCAAGCGTTTTGGTGTTGCCGTCATCCCCAAAAGGAACTGAGGCATGAAGTAGGTAATCACTTTCTTGAAAGTGCTTGCCTGTCCATGATGAGCTTCGTCAACTACGATGTAGTAAAATTCCTGTGTGTCAAATTCCTTTAAATGTAGCTTCATGGTCTGAAAAGAGGCAAATAGGAAATTGACCCGATGAGATGTTTTTTCTACGCCTGTATACAGACCATAACTATACTCCTCTCCGAATACTGACATATATTCAGTTTTCGCCTTGTTGAGGATTTCGTTGTTGTGGCACAGAAACAGGACCCGGCTGTCTTCACCACGCTCGGCAAAAAACTCGCGAATACTAAAAGCAGACGTTAGCGTCTTGCCCAATCCCGCGGCCATAACGACAAGGGCTCTATTGCGCCCACTTCTGTAGGCGTTGGTCAGCGCTTTAACGCAATCTGCCTGATACGGCTTTGGCTTTTTCATTTTCGTTACCCCCTTAGGTTTTTTGTTTTTCCTACGGGCACGAAAACTGGCCGCAGGGGTAAATGTTTATCTATTTACAGATAAACATCCACCTCTGCGGCCAAGAATAGACATATTAAAATGCATATATTTGAGATAATTCAAATATATTGTGTTGATTATAGCATAAAACTGCTAAAAAGTCAATATATAGCGTTTGTTTTCGACTGCACATACAATATGTTGATGCTGCGTATTAAAATACCACTAAAACTAATATCTTCTCCCTCGGTGTGCCACAATATTATTGCCGGAAGGCAATTATTATCTAACACGGAGGGATTTATTATGACCATTTATGGTTATGTTCGGGTCAGCACCCGAGAGCAAAATGAGGATCGGCAACTCATAGCTCTGCATGAACAAGGAGTTGCCCATAAAAACATCTTTATGGACAAGCAGTCCGGCAAAGACTTTAATCGTCCACAGTATAAGAAACTCCTCAGAAAAATAAAACGAGACGATCTGCTCTACATTAAGAGCATAGACCGTCTCGGAAGAAACTATGAGGAAATACAGAATCAGTGGCGAATTCTGACAAAGGAGAAAGCCTGCAAATAAAAAGTCAAGCCCCAAAATGGACTTGACCGAAAAAGGTTACAGAACAGAAAAGGGAGTAGGTAGGTAGCACAAAGAGGCCACCGAGTAAACGCTGGCCTGGCGGTAGATAGCACAGTTGCCCCAGTCAGTCAAGGATAAACAGCTTCGCTGCGCCTGCGGCGTCCTTGACAGCCTGTGTCACCTGTGCAAATGGGGAGGAAAGGGCGGCAAAGCCGCCTCAGTCAGCAGGAAGGCTGCTGAGGATCTTTACCTGACGCTTCGTTCTCCAAGGTGTCCAGGTAGTTCATCACCTTGGCGTAGTAATGACGAAGGAACTTGTTTGCGCCGGCCGTCATGTAGACGTAGTAGGGCTTGCCCTCAGAACGTTTCTTGTCCAGGAACTGGTAAATTGGATCATCTACAGGAGATTTCTGCAAGATCGTACTCATCAAGCAGAACAACGTCTTTCTGAGATAAGGGGAACCTCTCTTCGTGGTTTTGTTGCTGCGTGAAGTTTTGTCGCCGGAATCGTTCGGCGCGGGATCTACACCGGCAAAAGCCACCAAGGACTGCTTCCTAGCGAACCGGCGAACGTCACCGATCTCAGCCATGAGCTGGGGGCCGAAGGAAGTTCCTACGCCATACTGAGCCATAACGATTGGATACTCCGGAAGCGTGGAAGCAAGCCGATTCATTTCGGCACGGTAAGTTTCCACAGAGCGAGAAATACTGGTAAGCTGTGCAGCTGCCTGCTGAACAAGCACCTTGGTTGTCTCATTCTTGGAGACAAGGACAACAGCGGACATTGCCAGCGCGTAGACTTCGGCAGCCTTGTCCGTATTGAAGTTGTAGCCGTGTCTTTTACACCACTTGCGGTAGCGTTCCGTGAAGGCCTTAAGGCTCACTTTGCGAACACAATCAACGTGCCAGAAGGTATAAGTGAAGTCCACCCACTTCTGTGTGCCGTCGCTGCGAACCGGACTGTCAAAACATTTGCGGATGCCGGGGAAGGATTGCTCCTGAAGGGCAACAAAATTATTACTCAGAGCAGTCCTGGTCTTGGATGCGAGCTGAAACTGGCGATGCATTGTTTTCAAGTTGTAACGTGTCTCATCCATGGGGGTATAATCCCGCAGTTCTGCCCAGTTGTCAAGGCCGTATTTGGCGATCTTCACGGCATCAGCCTTGTCCGTCTTGACCTTGCGGAGAGAATTGCCGCCGTACTCCTTGATGAGGAGAGGATTTACAGCGCTTACGAATAAACCGGCCTCATGGAGCGATTTGGCAATGGATTCATAGTATCGTCCGGTATGCTCCATGACCACGCGGCTTTCTCCCTCCAACTGCTGTAGAAACTGGGACAGGGAGAGCAGGGACACTGAATCATGGCGAACCTCAAAAGGGGCGCTGACTACTTCTCCAAGCGGGCGAAGAACCGCAACCATACTTCTGCCGTTAGAAACATCGATTCCCACTGAGTTCATCTTCAACACTCCTGATAGAAAGATTCGTAATGGACACAGCCAACTTTACCCATTGCTTGTTCTATCTGTTTGATGACGCGAACACTTCGGGGACGCCGATGATTCTACCTGCACAAATCGAATGCTGCGAACAGGAGGCTGGCTGACTGACTTTCTCACGGACATGCAAGTCCTTGGAGTGACAGGCCAGACCATTACCCCTCCTATTCTACAGCTTAGGCAATGAGATGTCCCATGCCGATGGCTGGCTGCCATGAACAAGGGGCAAATATATAGTAACAGGTGTGGACATTTGCGTGATAGATATGCCGCTTTTAGACACAAGGCGAGGCAAAGACTTGGTCGGCACCTTCCTTAGCGATATCGTCCTACAAGTGCTATCCTTTGTAGCGGAGAATGAAAGAACGAACATCCGTAAGCGCCAAGCGGAAGGTATCGCGGCTGCGAAAGCAAAGGGAGTGCATTTCGGGAGACCGCCGGAACCGCTACCGCCGAACTTTCACGAGGTCTACCAACGATGGCGGCTGAAAAAGATCAGTGTCAGCGAAGCCGCTAAAGAATGTAATATGCCCAGATCTACCTTTTTCTACAAGGCAAAAATGTACCAAAACTCCATATTTACAAATTTAGGCTAAAATCCAGAATTGTGTACTTCGTAAAACGCCTGAAGAGGCGATTTTTTATGTACTATTTTTTATGTTTGTTTCTGAAAATTTGGCGATTTCTACTCTGGCATACTTGAATATTCTCGGCTTTTATGTTATAATTAACCATTAAAAAAACCGTTGGGCTGAAATCCAAGAAAGTACACCTTGTTGTATGGGTACACTGGTTTCAATGGATAAGTCTTGTTTTATCCCATTCCAGAATATAGAGGAGATCTTTGCCATGATGAGAAGAATCGTTTCAATTGCGTTATCATTGGTGCTCTGCCTTGCTCTCGCAGGATGCGGACAGTCTGCATCAACAACAGTGGGTAGCGCATCAGACAAACTTGAGAACGCTACAGCATCAAGTGAATCAGAAAGCGAATCAGTTTCAGAGACCCCTGTAGATGCATTTGAAGCAGAATCCAACCAGGATGGAGAGTACTTCATACTTGATGGTATGGATATCCAAGGTATGGGTCCGTTCGTTAACGGAATTGGCTGGGTGCAGTATTACGAAGGATCAGAGATGTTTACCGCTGCGGTGGAAGCTGATGGTCATGTTCTGTTCAAAATGCCTGGCCCAATCTGGTACGTATCGCCGTTTGAAGATGGAACAGCATTTATGGTCGTCTCTGATAACGCCTCGCATTTTACAGAGGACTCCTATGTATATGACCAGAAGCAGGACTCCGGTTGGCATGAGGTAATTGTCGATACTGCTGGAAATGAACTCTATTCTACAGCGCTGATTGAAACCGCTACGAGCACCGAAGAGGAACATATCCTGTGTGCCGGAGACGGCAGATTTGTAGTTATGCGCCATTCATCTGGGTTGCAAAGCAACGAATGGACGCTGGGAACAATTGACAAGAACGGAAATGTGATCGACGATTTCAATAGTTATAGCATTGCCGTTCCACAGGCGAGCAGCATGCAGCGAAAGCTTGACGAGAAACAATTACCCAATTGGAAAAACAGCAGAACTTTACCAAACTATTACTACTATAGAGAAGACGCCGGTGAGTTTAGTAACAATGGATTCCCGCGTTATCTTGGCGATGGCGTGTTCTTCCTGCCGGGAATTCTTGGCTCAGGTACATCCAGTATTCTGTATCAGCCCGAAAAGAAATTAGCAGTACCGTTAGTGGGCGAACTCCTTATGAGTTACGCTTTTAATGGAAAAGTTATTTCCAAGTGGAACACGACGTACTATCTGCAGGATATCAATAGCACAGATGCAGAAACCGCAGATGTTTTGAAAGAGACACAATATGCGGAGTTTAGCTATCAAGATGCATCCACTGGCGATATTTTCCCTAACATCATGATTGATAACAAGCTATATCATGATCATGCCTATTTCGATACTGGGCTTAATCGGACGATCAATATCGCTGACTATACAGATCTTCCTATGGAAGGATCCTGTTTTACAGACGGGTATGCCCTTCTGAGATTGAAAGGGGCTGATGGAAATTTCTACGTGACAGTCATAGACGAGACTGGTGCCGTGCAGTTTGAGCCATTCAAGGTGGATACCTATGCTGGAACCTCCCCAAGAATTTCCGAGGGTTATTTTGTAGCGAATGACGGCAACGACTGCGTAGTTTATGATATTCATGGCAATTATATTCGCCGTCTTTGCGATGGCAGTGATATCTTCGGGATCCCCATTATATCTGGCAACTTTGTCATGATCAGTTTTGACGGCATTCACAGTCGTCTATATGAACTAAATCCAGAGAAATAACGCATCAATCACACATTTTATGAGATAACGGGTTCCCGAATAAAGGAGAGAAGACACATGAAAGCAAAGCCAGTTTTATTGATCGGATGTATACTGCTTCTCATGCTCAGCGTGTCTGCATGCGGAGACATGAAGGAAGCAGCTACTCAAAGAGAAGAAGCGGCTGTGACAGAAGTCCCTGCAGAGTCGGATGGACCGGTAGCTGACGCAGAGGATACATCTGCGGCTGAAGACGGCACTGGAGTACGATATTGTGAAGATGAACTGTTCCGGTTTCAGATCCCAGAAGGATCCTTCCAGCCGAAAAACTCGACCGGCATATGTATGAAACCGAGTGAAGAATACCAGATGTATCTGCGGGAATTAGGTGCCGCGAACGGAATGGAAGACATAGCGGAACAGGATATCGAACGCATGATGAAATCCGGCTACAACTATCTTGGATGGATCGACGACGGGCGGAACGGGTTCAAGCTCGTTCATAACGTCGAGATTAGCAGTGCGTATGAGGGGGTTGAGGTCCTATATCAGGAAGCCATTCAGAGCGGATTCCACGATTCGGAAAACCCTGAGCCATTTAGCGTGACCCGTATGGAGACTGAGATCGGAGGATGCCCGGCGTACATCATAAGGCAGGTGGGCGACCCTGAACTTATGGGTAGTCAGGAAAACTATGTGGCACTCATCGACGCCCCGACCGGCGAAGTAGTCAGGTTCAACTATTATATTGTCGATCTGGCTACGGAAGACGCCGTAGAGGCTATTTTTGCAAGCTTTGAGTTCAAATGATGCTACTGAGGTGAATTAGCCATGAAGAAAGGAATATTTATTTCAATTGCGTTACTGATGATTCTCTGCCTCGCCCTTGCCGGCTGCGGCCAGAGAGGAAGCAACACCAATGATTCGAGCAACCACACGGCCAGCCAGAACGAGGAAAACACAACGGTAAATAACACCGATGTGGAAACCGAAGAGCCGACCGAAACGGAGACCGAGACCGAAACCGAAACGAATCCGTCTAATGGCGATTCCGGCATGTACACCTACGAGCTGCATGGCGGTATCACAATATCCTGCAAGACGAATGTCTGGGATTATATCGATGGAAACAGTTTTGATTTCCGCACCATGGCGCATGACTTAGGGTTCATCGATGATCTCAACGATATGCCCGAGTGCCACGGATTCAGTAACGAATTCAATGGACAGACGGTAGTAATAGGCTTTGCAGAAGACGAGAATCCGGATCTCTCAAATCCATACTATAAGTATGTCGCAATTACCGCTTACGACGGTGGCGTTAGAGAATTGGCCGTTAAATACTACTTCGATGATAACAATTTCTATACTATCAACGGAAGTGGACCGAAACTCTCATTCGACGCCATTCCAATAGTGGCCTATGCTCTGGAAAACTTTAGTTCGGATAATAAAGATCCTTACAAAACCCTCTTCGAATCCTACGAAGCACCGAAGGATAGCAAGCAAGCTTCCTGGAGGGAGTATCATCTTCCTTAAAAAACAGCGCAAAAAGCCACGCCTACCTGAGAAATTCCTATGAGAAGTACATGTCTGGATTCGCAACGATAAAAATCCGCAGTCGCTCGGAAAATATGTTCGAACGATGGTGCGAAAGTCATGAAGATATTGATTGGATTTACAAAAATGGCGACTCGGGACATAACTACTTTTCTATTGTCTATATAACTGGTTCTGGTAAGCAGCGTCTGTTCTACCCTGACTAAATTGTGCGGAAGCAGGATGGTTCCGTCTGGCTCTTTGAAGCGAAAGGTAGCGAGGGTGCGGATGGCGACACGCAGAATATTGATGATCAGGCTGAGAATAAGTTTAATGCGTTACGCGACTATGCGACAAAACACGGTTTGAACTAGGGCTTCGTGCGCAACTATGATGGGCAATTGTTTATCAATAATACTGAATGGTATGAAGATATGAGTGATCCGTATTTGGTGATGCTTGACGGGGGCGTTAAACTCTAATAAGTATCATGTCATTCTCCGAATGTAATATGCTATATTATTCATAGTAGTCCATTATTACTTAGCTTTCCTTTCCT
>CADAJM010000068.1 GCA_902788245.1 uncultured Eubacteriales bacterium
CGGGTATGATACGCATGAGAATCGATGAGATTTTCGGAGACCTTCTGACCGAGGCGGAAAGAGACGATCTCGCGGCTCTCATCTACAATCCTGAGGCAGAGATGGCCAGGAGAGAGAAGTCCGAGCCGAACTTTAACGAGTGGTCCAAGGTAGCTATCAGGAGACTCCTGATGGTTTGCCGTGTGGTATCCAACAAGTACACGAGGTCCAAGGTTAAGAAACGTTTGCCTAAGGACATGTCATACATCATGGACGAGCTTCTCTTCGCAGATGATGTGCCTGACAGACACAAATATTACGATGAGATTATCGATTCCATTATAGAGTACGACTCCGCGAGGATTTTTATCACGGAGCTTACCGAGACCATCAGCAACATGACGGTCGACAGACTCCATATCATAGGAGATATATTCGACAGAGGCGCGGGCTCACCCGAGATTATGGACTATCTCATGGAGAACCAAGGCGTGGATATACAGTGGGGCAACCACGACGTGCTCTGGATGGGAGCCGCCTGCGGCAACCGCCCTTGCATAGCCACCATAATCCGAATCAACATAAGATATAACAACTTCGACATGCTCGAGGTCGGCTACGGTGTAAACCTGAGACCTCTGGCCACGCTCGCAGAGCATATATACGCGGACGACCCTTGCGAATATTTCAAGCCGAACGTGCTCGAAGTCAACAAATACGACCCTATACCGCCTGAACTCGCAGCCAAGATGCACAAGATGATCTCGGTTATCCAGTTCAAAGTGGAGGGGCAGGCCATCAAGGCTCATCCGGAATACCATCTGGAGAACAGGAACCTGCTCGAGGCCATCAACTTCAAAAAAGGCACGGTCAAAGTCGACGGCAAAGAATATCCGATGAGGGATGTGAACCTCCCGACAGTGGATCCGAAAGACCCGTACAAACTCACGACCGAGGAGGAAGAGGTAATGGTAGCCCTCGAGTCCTCGATTCTCAACGGTAGCAGGCTCCAGAGGCATATGAACTACATGTACTCACACGGAGCTCTGTACAAAGTGCTTAATAACAATCTCCTCTACCACGGGTGCATACCTTTCAATGAGGACGGCGAACTCAAGACCGTGGAGTTCTGCGGACAGGAGTACAAAGGCGCGTCGTACATACGCATGCTCGATGAGAAGATAAGAGAAGCGAGGTTCAATCCCGAGACAGACGAGGAGAGAGCCGAGGCCGCATCGGTAATGTGGTATCTCTGGCTTTCCGAGAATTCGCCTCTCTTCGGTAAGGATAAGATGACTACATTCGAGAGATATTTCATCGAGGACAAAGAGACGCACAAAGAGCAAAAAGTGCCGTACTACAAACTCATCGAAAAGGAAGAGACGGCAAATAAGATACTCGAGGACTTCGGCATAGATCCGGACAAAGGCAGGATATTAAACGGCCACGTGCCGGTTAAGATAAAGGACGGTCAGACGCCTATCAAGGCGGGAGGCAAACTCTTCATCATAGACGGCGGAATCTCCAAGGCCTATCAGAAGACGACGGGCATCGCGGGATACACGGCTATAATGACCTCCAAACACATGTAGCTCGCAGAGCATCAGCACTACGAGCCGATAAGAGAAGACGGAACGCAGACCTTCCACAGACCGACTATGCACCTCGTCTCCACAGCACCGGAGAGGCGACTCATCAGGGAGACGGACAACGGAGAGGAACTTCGCGGACAGATTTCCTACCTCGAGGTTCTCTACGACGCATTCAAAAATGGAGATATTAAAGAAATATATTAAAGGGGAACTACTATGAGTTTAAACAGCAACCTGACCGCACTTGCGGTCATACCGGGAATACTTATCATCGCATATGTATACAGGAAAGATAAGGTCGAAAAAGAACCTGTCGGGCTTGTAATCAGAACCATCATCGCAGGAGGAATATCCTGCATACTGGCCGGAATGCTGGAGAGCGCGGAGGCTCAGGTCCTGCCGCAGTATCCGCAAGGGACCTTGCAGTATGCACTGGTTACATCATTTGCGATGGCCGCACTCTGCGAAGAAACCGTGAAGTACATAGCCATGAGAATCTTCTCCTGGAAGTATCCGGGTTTCAACTACAGATTTGACGGAATCGTATACGGCGTCGCATCCGCAGTAGGATTTGCGATTCTCGAAAACGTAATGTACGTAACGCAGTACGGTTTTGAGACCGGAATCGTAAGAGCGTTCACCGCAGTGCCTCTTCACGCATCATGCGGAGTATTCATGGGAGTGTTCTACGCATATTCAAAGCAGGCAGCCATACTCGGCAAATCACCTGCGCCATATACACTGCTCGCCCTGCTCGTGCCTATGCTCCTCCACGGAGTATATGACACCATGGCATTCATGGGACAGGCGGGAACCCTGCCGCTGCTCGTACTGGTAGTAATCATGTACGTAGTCGTCATCAAGACCATCAACAAGATGTCGGCAGAGGACTACAGATCGGGATTCTATCCGAGAGCGCGCAGCATAGATATAGATATGGACCGCTTTTAAGGGGTTTCAAATAGATAAAGATGAATTAAAACGGAAGGATTAAGAGAAAAGAGAGAATGATTAGGACTAAAGAAGAATTCAAACAAGAGTACAGCAGATTATCGAAAGAGATGTTTGACAGAGAAGTTGAGCAGCTCGACAACTACGACAAAGCAGCAGTAATGGCTGCACTGGTCACTGAGCAGGCCAAACTCCTCAGAGACGAAAACGGTAAAAAAGACGAAGGACAGAAAAAGGTTTATTACTTCTCCATGGAGTTCCTCATCGGAAAACTTATGGAGAATTATCTCATAAATCTGGGAATCAGAGACATCGCCGCAGAGGGAATGAGCGAGTTCGGAACGAATATCGAGGATATATTCGAATGCGAACCTGACCCGGGCCTCGGCAACGGCGGACTCGGAAGACTTGCAGCATGTTTCCTCGACTCACTGGCAGCGCTCGGAATCTGGGGTGACGGAATGGGCCTCAGATACAAATTCGGTCTCTTCAAACAGAAGATCGAAAGCGGATACCAGATTGAACTTCCTGACGCATGGCTCGACGAGGGCTATGTCTGGGAGACGGCCAAGCCATCGGAGGCAGTATTTGTAAGATTCGGCGGCACGGTCGACAGAATCCTGAAAGACGGAGAGATGGAATACATCCATAAGGACTACGACACGATTAGAGCCGTACCTTACGATGTTCCTATCATCGGAGCGGGCGGAAAAGCCATCAATACGCTCCATCTCTGGGACGCCCAGCCTGTGCATGACTCCATAGACATGCATGCGTTTAACGAGGGCAGATACAGCGATGCCATGGCAGAGAGATCGCAGATCGAAGCCATCACGAGCATACTCTATCCGGATGATACAAACGGAATAGGCAAACAACTCAGGCTACGCCAGGAGTACTTCCTCGTGGCAGCCGGAATCGGCATGATATTCGACAACTACAAATCCAAATACGGAAACGGCGAATGGGATAAGATGCCTGAGCGCATCCAGATTCACATCAACGATACGCATCCTACGATGTGCATCCCTGAGATGATGAGAGTCTTCCTCGACGAGATAGGTCTGAAGTGGGACGATGCATGGGAAATCGTAAAGGGCGTTGTTTCCTTTACAAACCACACCGTACTTCCTGAGGCCCTCGAGAAGTGGAACATCCCGCACTTCCAGCAGCTGCTGCCTCGCATCTACATGATCATCGATGAGATCAACACGCGCTGGCAGAAGAGCCTGCCGGCCACAGGAGACAATTGGCAGGAACTTTCGAGAAATACATCAGCCCTCTGGGACAACGAAGTCAAGATGGCGAATCTCTCGGTAATAGGAAGTCACTCGGTCAACGGAGTATCCGCACTTCACAGCGACATACTCACCAAGACCGTGTTTAAGGAGTTCTACGAACTCTCGCCTGAGAAGTTCAACAACAAGACGAACGGCATCAGCCACAGGCGTTTCATGATCCAGGCTAATCCGGGCCTCGCAAGGCTCATCGACAGCAGGATAGGGACGGGCTGGCAGAACAATTTCAGCGAGATTGAGCAGATCGGAGCGTTCAAGGATGACCACGGATTCCTCGATGAGCTTGCCAAAGTCAAGAGAGAGAACAAACTCAGACTTGCCAAATACATAAGCGAGCGCATGGAAATCGACGTGGATCCTGACTCCGTATTCGACGTTCAGGTCAAGAGAATTCACGCATACAAGAGGCAACTTCTCAACGGATTTAAGATACTCGACCTCTATAACAGGCTGAAAGAAAATCCGAACCTGCCTATCAACAACCATACATTCATATTTGCAGGAAAAGCCGCACAGGGCTACGCATTTGCCAAGGAAGTTATCAAGTTCATCAACAGCCTGGCAGACATGATCAACTCGGACCCTGTAATCAGCAAGAGGATCAAAGTCGTGTTCATGGAGAACTTCCGCGTATCGAACGCCCAGCTCATCTATCCGGCAGCGGATGTCAGTGAGCAGATTTCGACAGCGGGTAAAGAAGCCAGCGGAACGGGCAATATGAAGTTCATGATGAACGGTGCGGTCACGCTCGGAACCATGGACGGTGCGAACGTCGAGATCAGCCAGCTTGCCGGCATGGACAATATCTGCATATTCGGATATTCATCGGACGAGGTAGACAATTTCTACAGACACGGCGGCTACTCGGCTCAGCAGTGCATAGACAATGACGCTCGCCTCAAGAAGATGATAGAGCAGCTTGTAGACGGCACATTCAGCAAGAGCAACTACAATTTCTGGGGCATTCATGACGCGCTCATCAGAAGCAACGACGAGTATTTCGTGCTCGGAGACTTCGATTCATACGTCAAAGCCTTTGAAGAGATGGATAAGATCTACAATGATAAATACAGATGGAACGCAATGTCGCTTGCCAATATAGCCAATTCGGCATTCTTTAGCAGTGACAGAACAATCGCAGAGTATGCGGAGGATATCTGGCATACCAAATAGATAAAAGGGGAGGGTGGTAAGAATGAAGAAAAAACAATGCATCGCAATGCTGCTTGCGGGAGGCCAGGGAAGCAGGCTCGGAAAGCTGACTACAAACATAGCTAAGCCGGCCGTGTCTTTCGGCGGCAAGTACAGAATCATAGACTTCGGTCTTTCGAACTGCCTGAGTTCGGGCATCGACACGGTGGGCATACTCGTGCAGTATAAACCACTCATCCTGAACAGATATGTCGGAACGGGCGAGTCCTGGGACATGGCTGTTCAGGACGGAGGCGTTCACATCCTGCCTCCGTACGCCAGTGAAACGGGCGGTGAGTGGTACGAGGGCACGGCCGATGCCATCTACCACAACATAGACTTCATAGATATGTATGAGCCTGAGAACGTGCTCATACTCTCGGGCGACCACATCTACAAGATGGACTACAACATCATGCTCACAGAGCATCTGGATAACAACGCGGACCTCACCGTATCCGTAATCGAGGTTCCGTGGGAGGAAGCCAGCAGATTCGGCATCATGTCGACCGACGACGAAGGCAGAATTACGAAGTTTGCCGAAAAACCTAAAAAACCTGACAGCAATCTCGCTTCGATGGGCATCTATATCTTCAAGTGGAAGGTCCTGAGAAAGGCATTGCTGGACGATCACGATGACGAAAAATCCAGCCACGATTTCGGCAAAGACGTAATCCCTAAAATGCTTGCCGACAAGAAAAAACTCTTCGTGTACAGGTTCCGGGGTTACTGGAGAGACGTCGGAACCGTCAAGAGCTACTACGACAGCCAGATGGACCTCATGGACGACATGGAGCACATCAATGTGTTTACCAAGGATCAGAAAGTATACTCGAACTCCAATTTCTATCCGCCGCAGTTCATAGGACCTAAGGCCAATGTAAGCGATTCACTCATCTGCAACGGCTGCACGGTATACGGCTCGGTTTCGCATTCGATACTGGGCTCCGGCGCAATAGTCGGAGACGGCAGCGTGGTAGAGGATTCCATAGTGCTCCCGAATGCCAAGATAGGCAGGAATTGCAAGGTTAAAAATGCGATTATCAACGAGGGCTATGAAACCGAAGATAACGCAGAGATAGGCGATCCGGATGGCGAAGTTGCCGTATTCGGAAGAGCCAAGCTATCAATATAGGAAAGGGGGCAGAGAAGATGAAAACAATCGGACTTATTTCTGCTAACTACAGCAGCAGCGAATTCGGCGAACTTCTGGAAAACAGATCGCTCGCATCCCTGCCTTACGGAGGTAGATACAGACTTATCGACTTCGCACTTTCCAATATGAGCAACTCCGGAATCACAACGGTAGGCGTTATCGCACCGTACGATTCGGGTTCTCTCATCGACCACATCGGAATCGGAAGCCCGTGGTCGCTCGGAAGAAAGAGCGGAGGGCTCTTCGTAATGCCGGGCTCCGCTTACGGACTTCAGTCGGTAGGCAGCAGATTCCTACTTCGCGACCTCATCAAGAGCAGGAGATTCTTTGAAAGAGATGACGCGGACTACGTCATACTGGCAAGCAGCACGGATGTCTGGAACATAGACTTCGGGCCTGTAATCAGCCAGCACGAGGAGTCGGGTAGCCCGATCACCATGATTTACAAGAAAATTCCGAAGGGAGAGGACTACTACGGCTATTTCCTCGACATAGATGAAGAGGGAAAAGTCAAGAGCATCAATACAGAGGGCTACGCATGGTCCAATTACTTCACTGACTGCTTCATAGTGGACAGGGAGTACATGATAGATTTCATGAAGTGGTATGAGACCCTCGAATACATGGACACGGTCCAGATCATCAGGGACAACATGGACACCATGAATATCGATACCTACGAGTTCAAGGGCTACCTCGGCAAGATTAAAAATCCTGTCGACTTCATCAAGGTCAACCAGGATATGACGGATTACGACATCCGCAACGAGGTGTTCTGCAACATCGAGCGCCCGATATTCACCAAAGCCCAGGACGAGGCTCCTGTTTTCCACTACAAAGAAGCGGACGTAAGAAATTCTCTGATCTCCGCAGGATGCAGGATTGAAGGCAAGGTCGAAAACAGCATCATATTCCGTTCGGTCAACGTCGGAAAAGGCGCAGTTATCAAAAACAGCGTAATCATGATGCACGGCGAAGTCGGCGACGGCGCGGTTCTCAACAACGTAATTGCAGACAAATATGTAAGCATCACTGACGGCGTCAAGATCTACGGAACCAAAGACGCACCTGTAGTACTGGGCAAGGACAAGAAAATATAAAGGAGGCGTTATGCCTAATAAAAAGAAAAACGTACTGTTTGCGGCATTTGAAGCAACACCTTTTATAAAAACCGGAGGACTCGGCGATGTAGCCGGGTCCCTTCCTGCTCATGTAAAGTCCGAGGACTACGACGCGAGGGTAATACTCCCTCTGCTGAGCTCCATACCGGAAGAATACAAGAGCAATATGAAGTACGTGATGAACTACGAGGTCAGACTCGGCTGGAGGTCCCAGTACTGCGGACTTTTCACCCTGAGGATGAACGGAGTTTATTACTATTTCCTCGACAACGAATATTATTTCAAGCGCTCGCAGGTTTACGGCGAATACGACGACGGAGAGCGCGTTGCGTTCTTCTCAAAAGCCGTGCTCGAGACCATAAGGCATATCAGACGCTCGTTCAAGGTGGACATACTCCACTGCAACGACTGGCACACGGCACTTATCCCGGTTTACCTCAGAGAGCACTACAACGGAGACCGCATCTACGATCCTATCAAGACGGTCTTTACCATCCACAACCTCAAGTTCCAGGGACAGTACAGCAGGTTTGTGACGGGAGACGTGCTCGGGCTCAGAGGAACTCCGGCGGACGGCCAGATGATACACAACGACGCCACCAACTATCTGCAGGGCGCGGTAATCTACGCGGACGCGGTGACTACAGTAAGCCCGTCCTATGCGGATGAGATATGCACCATGGAGTACGGAGAAGGCCTCGAGGGACTCTTCGAATCCAGGCGCTATAAACTCTCCGGCATCATCAACGGCATAGACAGAGACAGCTACAATCCGAAGACGGACAAGGCGATAGCAGTCAACTACGACGAAAAGACCGTCTTTGAGAAAAAGATAGAAAACAAGCTCGCACTCCAGAGGGAGATAGGCCTGAGGGAAGACCCGGACATCCCGCTCTTCGGAATGGTATCAAGGCTGAACAAG
>CADAJM010000069.1 GCA_902788245.1 uncultured Eubacteriales bacterium
AAGCAGACTGTCGATGACTGGATCATCGGGATCCTGTCGGAGACTGTCTGCTTTTTCCGAGTTAAGAGGCTGCCACATTTATCCAAATGCGACAGCCCCCTTTATTATTTATTTGATGTCGTTATCTGTGCTGCCCTGACGGAAAGTCGTGATGTCATCGATCTTTTCGTATGTAGGATACTGGTTGATTGCTGCTGCATAGAGAGCTGCACATGTTACGAGGTCCTGTTTCCATGTGATCTCGTTAGGAGCGTGTGCCTGTGACTCAGCTCCAGGTCCGAAACCTACGCAAGGAATCTCGTATCTTCCCTGGATGGATACTCCGTTTGTGGAGAATGTCCATTTGTCGAGAAGAGGTCTTCCTGTTCTTGTGGACATTGATGACGGAGCTCCGATTCTCTCGTCTCCGTAAAGCGCTTTGTGAGCCTCTACGAGAGCTTTAACGTGAGCAGCCTCGCCGTTGTTGATCCATGTCGGGAAGTAGCACTCTGTCTCATATACTTCGCCTGTCCATGACGGTCTGTCATACATGTACATGCTGACCTTTACGTCATCTCCGTACTTCTTAACTGCAGGAAGCTGTCTGATTTCCTCGAGGCAGCTGTCCCAAGTCTCACCGGCTGTCATACGACGGTCGATTGAGATAGCGCAGGAGTCAGCTACGGCACATCTCGATGGGGATGTGTAGAAGATCTGAGAAGTTGTGCATGTACCTCTTCCGAGGAATCTTGCGTCTTCATAGTGATCAGGGTTGAACTCAGGCTCGAGCATCTTTACGAGACCTTTGATCTCATCATCAGGTCCGCACCCGTTCTCGTTGAGGGCTCTTACGTCCTGAAGGATGTCTGCCATCTTGTAGATAGCGTTGTCGCCTCTCTCAGGAGCACTGCCGTGGCAGGATACGCCCTTGACGTCTACTCTGATTTCCATACGCCCTCTGTGTCCTCTGTAAACACCGCCGTCTGTAGGCTCTGTTGAGATTACGAAGTCGATTTTTGATCTTGCATCTTCAGGTCCGTTGAAGTATTTGTTTACGATATACTGCCAGCACATGCCGTCGCAGTCCTCTTCCTGTACGGAACCTACTACCATAATCTTATATCCCTCAGGAATAAGTCCGAGGTCTTTCATGATTTTGGCACCGTATACGGCTGATGCCATTCCGCCTTCCTGGTCGGATCCGCCGCGTCCGTATATGATTTCGTCTGTCTCATAACCTTCGTACGGGTCTTTCTCCCAGTTATTGATATTACCAATACCAACTGTGTCGATGTGGGAGTCGAGCGCGATGATCTTGTCTCCGTCTCCCATCCAGCCGATGACGTTACCGAGGCCGTCTACCTCTACTTTGTCATAGCCGAGTTTCTCCATCTCTGCCTTAATGCAGGCTACGACTTCTTTTTCCTCGCAGCTCTCGCTCGGATGAGAGATCATGTCTCTCAGAAATCTGCTGATTTCAGGGCCGTACTGCTCTGCTGCTTTCTTAATTGCTACATAATCCGGTGCCATCATTTTCCTCCTTGAAAAATCGATTGTCATTAAATTTTTTTATTGTGTAAAAAATATATTATTGATAAAATTATTGAAAAGTATGAACTCATTAACACCTGGGAGAACACTATGAAACAGAACAACGATTTTAAATTCGCTACTCGTGTTGCAAAAGCTCTCGCGGGCCAGTTCGGCGTGGCCATTGAAAACGGTCATGTCAGCGGTCGTAAGATCGGCGACGGTCCGTCTCGCATCGTGCTCGAATCTCTTACGGACGAGTCCAAAGAGCACAAGGATCGCGTGGCCTATCTGACCAGAACCCCCGACGGTAAAGTTTTAAAATCCACTACCGTCTACATCAAGGACGATGATGGTAAAGTCATCGGCCTCATGGGCATCAACTACGATATCAGTAAGTTCATATCGGCTGCTACAACCCTCGACGAATTCACCAAGCTCGAGGACTCCGATGCTGAGCCGGAAGAGATTTCCCGCAATGTCGCAGATCTCTTGGATGAACTGCTGATGCAGAGCGAAAAGCTCATCGGCAAGCCGCCTGCTCTTATGAGCAAGGACGAGAAAGTCAGAGCTATCAAATATCTCAATGATAACGGTGCGTTCCTCGTCACCAAGTCCGGTCCTAAAGTCTGTGAGTTCTATGGAATATCCACATATACACTCTACAGCTATCTGGATGAGATTAAATCCTCAGATGCTGAGTAGTATGAACTTTTCAAAGTATCCAAAAGGCGCTGTAAAAGCGCCTTTTTTTATTCGTGAATCCTGGTTCCCGTCTTGCCGTCAATTCCGTCCTTTGCTTTTTCGAGCAAAGTAATCAGAGCTGTTCTGCCCTTCTTGGATTCGGCAAATTTAACCGCTGCTTCTACCTTAGGAAGCATTGATCCCGGTGCAAAATGACCCTCTTCGATGAGTTTCTTTGCTTCTTTGACGCTTACGTCATCGAGACCCTTTTCATCCGGTTTTCCGAAGTTGACTGCAACTTTTTCAACCGCTGTCAGGATAATCAGGAAGTCTGCATCGATCTGCTCTGCGAGGAGCTCCGATGCGAGGTCCTTATCTATTACAGCCGGCGCACCTTTGAGGTGGTTGTGCTCTGTTCTGAAAACAGGGATTCCGCCGCCGCCGGATGCGATTACTACATATCCCGAATCCGCAAGCGCTTTGATCGTATCGATCTCAACAATTGCCTTTGGCTTAGGACTTGCAACCACTCTGCGATAGCCTCTTCCGGAGTCTTCCTTGAATACGTGTCTTCTCTCTCTGGCCTTAATATCCGCCTCTTCCTTTGTCAGGAAAGGGCCGATAGGCTTTGTAGGATTCTGGAATGCAGGATCGAGCGGGTCCACCTCAACCTGAGTCAGACAGCTCGCAACGCCTACGTGAATTCCTCTGTCGAGAAGTTCCTCGCGAAGTCTGTTCTGAAGGTCATAGCCGATGTATCCCTGGCTCATGGCCGTGCAGACTGAAAGCGGGAAATGATCGTATTTAGGATTGTTTCTTGTAAGAAGCGTCATGGCTTCCTGTATCATGCCTACCTGAGGGCCGTTGCCGTGGGAAACAACAACTTCATAGCCTTCCTCGATGAGATCGGCTATAGGCTTTACAGCCTCTGCCACAGCGTCCATCTGCTCCGGCAGATTGTTTCCGAGGGCGTTACCGCCAAGTGCAACAACAATTTTCTTTTTCATATCTTTTCCTCTTCTACATCTTATCGGAGGAGCTCAGCCTCCGTAGATCAATGTTTTCTTCATTGCGACAACGTCGTATCATCCGAAGAAAACATTACTTCTTCAGGAAACTCTGTCTTTCCTTGCCTGCCTCGAGAAGAGCCTTGAGTGCAGCCTGAGGATCTTTCTGCTTAGCGAGGAAGATCATGGCAGCGATTACGTAAGGCTTGTTTGATGCTTCTTTGTACAGGGAGTCACGAGCTCTGTCGAATACTTCAGCGGTAACTTCGCCATGCTCGCAGGAGATTCCCTGGATGTCTGCAGGCAGCGGATGCATGTAGAGAGTGTCGAGACCGTTCTTGGTCAGTTTCATCATCTCGTCATCTACGAGCCAATCCTGATGTGTTGCATTCTGAGCGAGGAGTTCTTTTTCGAGTTTGTCGATTCCGTCGAAGTCGCCTTTGCCGTAGAGGTCTGTTCTGACTTCCATAGCTGCGAACGGAGCCCAGCTCTTAGGATATACAACGTCAGCATCCTTGAATGCTTCCTTCATGTCGTTTGTAACTGTGAATTTGCCGCCCGATTCTTTAGCGTTCTTCTCTGCTACCTTAACTACATCCTCCATTACCTCATAGCCTTCCGGATGAGCGAGGACTACGTCCATTCCGAAACGTGTGAGAAGTCCGATGATGCCCTGCGGAACCGAGAGAGGTTTGCCGTATGATGGGGAGTATGCCCATGTCATAGCGAGTTTCTTGCCTTTGAGATTCTCTACTCCGCCCATCTCGTGGATGATGTGGAGTGCGTCAGCGAGTGACTGTGTCGGGTGGTCGATATCGCACTGCAGATTTACAAGTGTAGGCTTCTGCTCGAGCTCGCCATCCTTGGCAGCCTGAGTAACTGAATCTACAACTTCGTGCATGTAGGCGTTGCCCTTACCGATGTACATATCATCACGGATACCGATTACGTCAGCCATGAATGAAATCATTGTAGCTGTCTCGCGTACGGTCTCACCGTGTGCAATCTGTGATTTCTTTTCGTCGAGGTCAGCTACCTCAAGTCCGAGCAGGTTGCAGGCGCTGGCAAACGAGAAACGTGTTCTTGTTGAATTGTCGCGGAAGATTGAAATTCCGAGACCTGAGTCGAAAATCTTAGTCGAGATGTTCTGCTCTCTGAGGCATCTCAGAGCATCAGCTACTGCGAAGATAGCAGCGATCTCGTCGTCTGTCTTCTCCCATGTCAGGAAGAAGTCGTTTTCGTACATGTTTTTGATATCAAGCTTGTCCAGCTCATCGATATACTTCTGCAGATTGTTGGCCATTTTTTCTCTCCTTGTTTTAGCAGTGTGTTAGCTTAAATTAAAAGTACTTTTGTATTGAACTATTTTATGGATTATCAAAAAAGTTTTTTGTCCCTAAATTATTTTTATTATATACCTAACGTCCTTAAATTCAATAGTTTTCTACCAAAAAAACTATTAATTCCATCTATAAAAATTGTAATGAGTGATCGTATACACGCACTTAGCGCGAGCGTGTCTGGCACTGAGTATACGAGCGCTCTTATTTACTCAAACAGCTCTCGCCACGTTTCAGATATTGCCCGTCTCCGCGGCTTCCTTTGAACTCACCGTCAGATACAATGACATTTCCTCTCTGAAGAACTTTCTCTATTCTTCCTTCGAGCGTCATCCCCTCGTAGCAGGAGTAGTCAGAGGCACCTTTGATGTATTCTCTGTTAATCTCTGTCTTCTTATTCGGATCGATGATTACGAGGTCCGCATCTGCGCCCGGCTCGAGACTTCCCTTTTGCGGGAAAAGTCCGAACATGCGGCTCGGATTGCTGCTTGCGTACTTGACCACCTGAGGAAGAGTGAGTCTGCCCTTCATGAAGCCTTCTGAGAAGAGAAGCATGAGCCTCTCCTGAACTCCCGGAGCGCCGTTAGGACATTTGGTAAAATCGTCTTTTCCGTACTGTTTCTCCGCCTTTCCTTCCTTGAAGTGGAATGGACAGTGGTCGGTTGCGACTGTATCTACGTCTCCGTCCTTAAGTGCCTGCCAGAGGGCCTCCCTGTCCGCGTCCTTTCTGAGCGGCGGAGACATTATGGCTTTTAAGCCCTCCTGAGGATCGTCATATGCGGAGTCATTGAGCACGAGATACTGTATGCAGGTCTCGGCTGCAAATCTCTTCTGTCCTTCCCTCTTTGCTTTCTGAACTTCTTTGAGTCCTTCATTGCTTGTAAGGTGCACTATGTAGAGAGGTGCGTCGCCTGCCATAGCGGCTATGTTTACCATGCGGTTTACCGCCTCAGCCTCACATCTGTCAGGTCTGCTCAGCGGATGGTACTTCGCTTCTGTCTTTCCCTCTTCCGCAAACTCTTTTCTGAGTTGCTGTATCACTCCGTGATTCTCGCAGTGAACGGTGATGACTATGCCCGCTTCCCTGGCAGCGCGAAGCACATTGAATATTTCATCGTCTTCGAGTTTATAGTCGTATGTCATATAGAGTTTGAAGCTGTTTATGCCTTCTTTTTCCTTTATCTCCTTCATCTCTGCGAGCGTTTGCTCTGTTACAGGATGTTGAAGAACTCCGTGGAAACCGTAGTCAATAACCGCATTATTGTCTGCTAATCTGTGGTATTCATTTGTCTGGTGCCAGAGGCTGCAATCCTTGGGCCCAAAGGCCATGTGATCCACAATGGTGGTTGTTCCGCCGCATGCGGCAGCCACAGTGCCGTCGTAGAAATCGTCTATGGCGCGGGCAAATCCGACATCAAGGTCCATATGAGTATGCACATCGACAGCTCCCGGGATTACATAGCAACCGGCGGCATCGATTATTTCCGCATCGCCTGCTTCAATACCCTTACCTATCTCTGAAATCTTGTCTCCGTCGATAAGTATATCCGCTTCGAACACTTCGGATTCATTTGCTATCTTTGCATTTTTAATCAGCTTCTTCATACCTATTTCTTCTTTCTGTAATATGTATCTTCCATCGGAAGTTTCGTTCTCAAAACTCCGTCCTTTGCATAATATGCTCCTGCTATGGCCGGCGCCGCAGGTATGGTAGTGATTTCTCCCACTCCCTTGGCTCCATATGAGACGTCGAGCAGTCTGTCCTTCTCGACATGTATGGCATGAATATCCGGAGCGTCAGTTGCTCTCAGAAGTCCGAGCGTACCGTATTTGGCTTTAGGGACGCAGTCTTCGAGTGGCCAATCCTCAGATACGGCATATCCCATGCCCATGAGAACTCCACCCTCTATCTGTCCTGACATCGAGAGCGGATTTACCACTTTACCTGCGTCGAATGCGGCATAAATGTCAGAGACTCTGCCCTCTTCATCGAGCACCGCCACATTGGTCGCATATGCATATGCGATATGGCTCTTCGGATGCGGTTTGTCCGAGCCGAGTTTGTCCGTAGGCTCGAAATATTCATACACGAACTCTCTGCCGTTTAATTTGTACAGGTTGTTTGCATCCACACCTTCTTCGTCCATGACTTTTCTGAGCTGAAGAGCTGCTCCTCTGACGGCCTCACCCGTTACGAGTGTCTGTCTCGAGCCCGATGTAGTTCCCGAGTCAGGGGAGTTCTCAGTGCTTGCCACAGGTATCCATATCTTTGAGATGGGAAGGTCCGTAGCCTGAGCTACATCCTGGCAGAATACCGTCTGGCAGCCCTGTCCGAGCTCAGATGCAGCAACATAGGTGTGCACAAGGCCGTTTTCTACCTTTATTCTGGCTCTTCCCTTATCCGGAAGTCCTACTCCGACACCTGCGTTTTTCATGGAGCAGGCAATTCCCACTCTGTCTTTAGGTGCCTCGTCGAAGAACGGTTTTACAGCCTCGAGCGTTTCTTTAAGTGCGGTCGATATATCTGCTATCTGTCCGTTCGGAAGCTCGAGTCCCGGCTCCACGGCATTTCTGTATCTTATCTCCCACGGGCTTATGCCGACCTTCTCTGCCAGCACGTTCAAAAGTGACTCCAGTGCAAACTGGCTCTGGCAAACGCCGAATCCTCTGAACGCTCCCGCAGGAGGATTGTTGGTGTAGTAGCCGTATCCTCTTATATCCGTATTGTGATAGTGGTAAGGTCCCACGCTGTGCGTACAGGCTCTTTCGAGAACAGGACCGCAGAGGCTTGCATAGGCACCTGTATCGAAGTTGATCTCGCAATCGAGTGCCGTGAGTATTCCGTTCTCATCACAGCCGAGAGTAAATGTCCCGTCCATGGCATGTCTCTTCGGATGAACCCTGAGGGATTCCGTTCTGCTGAACTTGACCTTGACAGGTCTGTTGAACTTCATCGCAGCCAGGGCGGATATGTGCTGAGTGGTCACGTCTTCTTTGCCGCCGAATCCTCCGCCTATTAGCTGGTTTTCGACCACGACTCGCTCAGGCGTATCCTCCCAACCGAACATAATGAGGCATTCGTGCCTAGTATCGTATGCGCCCTGGTCTGTGGACAGTATCTTTACTCCGTCTTTGTACGGAAAAGAAACCGCGCATTCAGGTTCCAGGAAAGCATGCTCCGTAAAAGGAGTGTGGAAGGTCTCGGTGGCGGTATACGCCGATTCTTTGAGAGCCTTGGCTGCGTCGCCTCTTACCACGTGTCTGGTCTGACAGAGGTTTCCTTCGGCATGCTCATGCAGCTGAGGTGCTCCCTCTGCCTTTGCTTCCTCTATATTTCTTACAGGCTCAAGAGGTTCATATTCCACCTCAACAGCCTTCTTTGCTTCCTCGAGTATGTAAGGCGTCTCTGCAACCACCAGGCAGATAGCATCTCCCATCATCCTGGTAGTGTCGCCTTCTGCGATAAATACATCCCAATCCTGCTGTATATGCCCTACTTTATTATTCGGAACATCCTCCGCCGTCAGCACTCCGAGCACTCCCGGCATGGATTCTGCTTTCTCTTTATGTATCTTCAGTACCTTCGCCCTCGGATAGTCAGAACGAACAGCCGAAGCATATACCATAGGAGGCATATCCTCATCCACTATCGTGCAGGCAGCGCAGCTGTATTCACCATGCCTGTGGAGAGTGGCTCCGACGTGAATTCTCCCGTCTTTAACTGCCTCAGCCACGTCCTCTTCGCTCCATCCGGCTACATCACATATGCGCTCCGGTTCGTTGACAGGTATGAAGTATTCCTGCCCGATATCGTCAGGGTATTTGCCGTATCCGAGCACCTTTTTCATTACGTCTATACGGAATACGTTTTTACCTACTCCGAACTTAGACACGTGTCCTGATGTTTTATAATTTCTGATTCCCGAAGTAAGCTCCGGATCGTAGAGCGTACCATGTTCGGATATAAATTCAAAGTCGGCTTTTTCTTTTTCTTTGGAAAACTGACTTACATTCTGAATATCTTCTTCGCCTCTGAGGACTGCTGCCGCACGTTTAATGCCTTGTACTATCTTCTTGTAGCCCGTGCAGCGGCAGATATTACCTCTTATGGCTTTCTTTATCTCTTCATCTGTAGGATCGGGATTCTGATCTATAAGTGCTTTTGCGCTCATGACCATGCCCGGTATGCAAAACCCGCACTGGACCGAGCCGCATGAGCCGAAAGCAAAAACGAAGGCTTCCTTTTCTTCCAAAGAAAGTCCTTCTACCGTCAGTATATTCTTTCCCTCTGCTTTTGCAGTCGAAAGCACGCAGGATCTCATGGCGCGTCCGTCCACAATAATAGTGCATGTGCCGCATGCGCCCTCAGAGCAACCGTCCTTAACCGAATACAATTTAAGATCGTCTCTGAGATATCTCAGCAGAGGTTTTTCTTCTTCTGTTTTTCTTTCTATACCATTGACCGTAAAAGTATACGGCATCGTGTTTCCTCCGATTTTTTATTTGAGCCGCGCGCATTGCTGCGCGCGACTCATATCCTTTTTATTCTTATGCCATCAGATAGTCGTAATCCTTCATTACGGCATTGATGAATGCGAGTATGCCCTCAGGCAGTCCGCATCCTGCATCGGATGCGTCATAATCTGCGACATTGCCGAATAGGCGTACGCGGACTTTGCTGCCGCCCAGCGGAAGGAATCCTGTGTTCTCGCTGTCCTTGAAGTCCTCTTCGCTCCAGAACAGAGTGAATTTATCCTTGTAAGGACGTCCGCTGTACGGACAGAATACTCCGCAGTTTCCGCATTCGTTGCACATGCCGTCGACGTGCAGGATCTGAGCCTTTTCAAATCCCGGTACATCGATTGCGACATTTGCTCTGTTAGGACATACATCCGTACAAACCTCGCAGACAGTGCTGCATCCGAGACATCTGTCATCGGCTTTTCCTTTTTCTTTTACAATTCTTTGATTATAGTATAAAATATAAACATTGCATTAGCAAACACTGATTTTACCTATTATCTGGAGGATTTATGAAAAAAATTCTTGCTTTCGCCCTTACTGCCGGCCTTAGTCTTTCACTTTTCGCAGCAGATATCTTTAAATAC
>CADAJM010000070.1 GCA_902788245.1 uncultured Eubacteriales bacterium
GATGATGAGGAGCGTACGATGTTCCTCGAGGATATGGGCATATCCGAAGCCGGGCTGGATAAACTAATCAAGTCTTCATATGCATTGCTCGATTTAATCTCTTTCCTGACAACAGGAGAGGATGAGACCAGGGCATGGACGATAAAGAGGGGGACACTCGCACCTCAGGCCGCAGGAAAGATTCACACGGACTTCGAAAAAGGTTTCATAAGAGCAGAGACAATCGCTTACGATAAACTTATGGAAGTCGGCGGCAAGATCTCCGCAGCCAAAGAAAAAGGCTGGCTCAGATCCGAGGGAAAGGAGTATGAAGTCAAGGACGGAGACGTCGTTCACTTCCTGTTTAACGTATAAATTGTTAACCCCTTCAGTTGTCAACCCCTTGAAATTTCAACAAAAATTAAGGTTTTTTGGATTGCAAAACGGATATTAGACAGGTATAATTCAGTTAGGGATCAGGAATTGATCCTATCTCTAGTCCCAATACCCTTTTCGAGAGAGACTGCACCCCTTGCGGTCTCTTTCATTTTTTGTCTCGTTGTATTAAAATCTAAACACATTATCGGAGGGTACGTTAAATGAGTGCAAATATAAACTTTGAAGAAGTATATCCTTTTTACAATGAATTAAATGATATTGAAAGAGACTACTTCACGCGAGGGACTAGATTCAGAGAGTTCAGCGCCGGAGATCTGATACATCAGCCGGATATTAAATGCGAAGGCCTGATATATATGCTAAGCGGCACGCTCAGAGTGTATATGCTATCCGACGACGGCAGGGAGATTACACTGTTCAGACACGGGCCGGGAGAGCACTGCGTGCTTTCCGCATCCTGCGTTATCGATGCCATCAGCTTCGAAGTTTTTATAGAAGCCGAGACCGATGCTACTATGTACATAACGGATGCACCCGTACTGCGAAAGGTGAGCGATATGAATCCTTACCTTAATATATTCTGCCAGGATATGGCGCTTGAAGGATTCTCGGACATCATGTGGACACTACAGCAGGTTCTTTTCTTTAGCGTGGACAGAAGACTCGCAAACTACCTGCTTAATGAATCAAAGAATCAAAACAGCGATACAGTCAAAGCTACTCACGAGAACATAGCGACTTCCATCGGAAGTGCGAGAGAAGTGGTAACGAGGATGCTCAAGAGATTTGCCGATGACGGATACATCAAACTCTCCCGGGGATCAATTGAAATACTGGATAAGGACAGTTTGGAAGATATAGCGGGATAGACCCATTTGTGTAACCCGCGTCTTATATAATAGAAGGAAGACAGAACAGATAATGAGCGAAGGAGGCGGTCTATATTTACGAAAAAGATGAAATAGTATACAGGCGCTTCCTTGCGGAGCGAAGTGAAGCTGACTTGAGGATACTGCTCGAGAGGCACAGAGAGAGTCTGCTGCTCTTCCTGCTGGGCTACGTAGGAAACGAAGAAGATGCGGAAGAACTGATGATGGATACCTACGCGGTTGTAGTCTCGGGCACATCTACATTCTCCGGACGGAGCAGTTTTAAGACCTGGCTATTCGGAATAGCCCGCAACCAAGCGAAGATGTTCCTACGTAAAAAGAAAGGGTTTTTCTTCTCGATGGAAGAGATGCTCGAGAAGTCGCAAGAAGGACAGATCTCAGACGGACATCACGAAACGCCGGAACTCGAGATTCTAAGGCAGGAACAGAACAATGAACTGTATCAGGCACTCGAAACGCTTCCTGCGAGTTACAGGCAGGTATTGTATCTGATATACTTCGAGGAAATGGATGCAGATGAAGCGGCCCATGTCATGGGCAAGACAAAGAAACAAATATATAATCTGACAGAAAGAGGCCGAAAGGCACTTAAAGAAGCATTGGAAAGGATGGACTTCGATTATGCGAAATACTGATGACCAACTCAGAGAAATCATGAAACGCGCAGATCATGTTATAGAAAGAAAAGACGCACAAAAGACTGCGATTTCTTATGCCGTTTCATCTTTTGCATGCTTCGTGCTAATGATAGTGACAAGCCTCTATATACCGGGGATTTCATCATCAGGTGCGGTAGAGACACATGAACAATACGGAAGCCTGCTGATGAACACTGCATATATGGGATTTGTAGTTATAGGAGTGCTCGCGTTTATTCTCGGAGTTTTCGTGACGCTACTGTGTATGCAAATCAGAAAGATAAGGAAAGGGGAAAGTGATCGCTATTGACACTTCTTACTGTTGAACTCTCAACTGATATCATAGGGATGCTGCTCTCTTTAGTGCTTATCGTCATAAGCCTTCCTTTGATAGATAAGGGCAGGAAATCTATGCCGATGGCACTGTTTAGTTTCGCGTTGGTGAGTTTTATGTTCTCGCTTGCTTACTGGATCGTATATGACTCACTAAGGCCGGAGGCACGCATGCCGCTTGCCGCAAACGAGATAGGAGAGAGCGCGTGGTTTTTGCTCCTTGCAGCTGTGCTGGATGCAGTTCTGCGTGATAGGAAAGTCCCTTTGAAAACCTTTGAGACATTATTTACTCTTGTGTTTGTTATAGCCTCAGTTGCGCTTTGGATAGCGTGGAGCGGAGAATGGGTGCAGGATATCGTGGGAGGAATCCCTTTCGGATACTTCCTATACACTTGCGTCAGAGCTCTCAGGCAGACTGATGCACTCAGAGAAATCGAATGGCGAGTACTGGGTATATATTGCGTTGCAATCATTGCCGGCCATGTCGGCAGCCTGTTTATCACAATAGGAGGCAAAAAGCCTCTGGATTATTATTGCATAGTGCTGATGTTCTCCATCGTGATTTGGTTGCTGATTAAGAGCTTTGTTTCTTTAAAACGAAAGGAAGATCCAAAGGTGAGCATGGCCATTACATTCTCAGCATGTGCATTCGGGTTCAGTTCTTTATATATGAGCTCAGGATGGTTCTATGAATTTATTCTTTTGCTCACCTACATAACTTTACCTCTTATGTATATAGCAATTAAAAGGGAGGTGTCGGAATGATATATGCAGAAAACATATTGATCTGTATAGCCGTACCGCTGATCATCTCCCTGAGTTTTATTCACGGAAGTGCAAAGCGCTTTACGGCCTCGTTCCTTTTGGGCATGGGAGTATGCCTGCTGGCCGCATATATAAGCGGATTTATCAATGTGGCGAGCGGTATGGGCTCGGAGGACACGGCTATATTCATATCCCCGATTATAGAAGAAATCATGAAATTCCTGCCGATCCTCTTTTTCCTGTTTATGTTTATGCCAAATGACAGGGCTTTGCTCATAGTTGCCGTAGGCATCTGTGCGGGATTTGCAACTTTTGAAAACTGCTGCTACATACTTTCTACAGGTGCTGAGAGACTGACTTACGTATTGATTCGCGGCATGGCGGTAGGTGTAATGCACGTCGTCAGCGGCCTGGCCGTATCATTCGGACTCGTTGTTGCAAGGCGCTATAATATGCTGACGATTGCGGGGGTCGTCGGAGCACTCGGAATATCCACGACTTTCCACGCGCTGTACAATCTAATGGTATCAGAGCCCGGAGTCGGCACCGCAATCGGATATGCTTTGCCGATTGTGACCGCAGCGGCTTTATATCTGCCGTATCGGAAGATAATAGCAGCAGAGGATTAATAGAATAGTAAAAGCGAAATTAAGTTCCACTGTTTTCTTCGGAAGACAGTGGATTTTGTTTTTTTGTGTTTTTCTGAAAATTTAGTGAGTAATTTCCGAAAAAGCCGCAACTAATAAGTGAAAGCACATTAGAAGAACGAAGATATCAGGAGGTGAAAGCGTTGAAATATACCGAACAGGAACAACTTGAAGAAATCCTGCATCGCGGCAAGAAGCTACGACAACGGAGGGACAAGAACCTGATGAGAGGATTTTCCGCTACTGCCACCGCATTACTATTTGCACTTACAGCGTGTATAGCAAAATTCGGAGGATCGGGGGTTCTGGAATCAAGAACTGATTACGGATCATTCCTCCTATCGGCAGAAACCGGAGGCTACGTACTGACAGCAGTTTTGGCCTTCGTAGTAGGAGCGGTAACTACCGTAATCATCAAAAAACGATTGTAAATAACATTTTATATCTAAAGCAGTTACGAAGTTTTGAAAGCAGAAAAAGGAATTATCTGGAAAGGGGTACACAAAATGAAAGCGAGAGTAAGAAAGTTTATGGTGATAATGCTGTCACTGATGATGATAGCAAGTTCATTCATCTCTGTTTCATTCGCAGAAGATGCACCGGAGGATTCGCCTAAGGCGGAAGCTTCTGAAACAGTCAAAGAGAGTAAGCCGGAACCGGCAAAGGCTAAACCACCCGCGCCCGAACCGGTAAAGGAGAAGGCACCAGAACCGGAACCTGTAAAGGAGAGCGCTCCGGAACCGGAACCGGTTGTTGAACAAAAGAGTGACAACGGCGGCGGGGCAGCAAAAGAATCAGAGAATAACAACGATGTTTCTCAGGAAGATCAGACTCCGCAGGAAGAACTATCCGTAGACGAGGAAGAACCGGTGATCGATCCGGGTGTTGATCAGTTAGCTGCGGAAGAAGAGAAGAAGGAAGAAGAGGAGAAGATGCCTGCTCAGAGCTTCAGCGGAAGCGCAGGCGGACTTAACGTTAAGGCTTCAGTCGGCAAGGGCGTATTCCCTAAAGACACTAAGATGAAGGTTTCAGCAGCATCCTCATCGAGGGTTATAGCTGCTACTCAGGGACTCACAGGTGATAACTCTGAAGTGGTAGATGCAGCTGCCGCAGATATCACTTTCTATCACGATGGTAAAGAAGTTCAGCCTAAAGGCTCTGTAAACGTGAGCCTCAGACCTACCAGCGCCGTTGATGGTGATACATTCAAAATGATCCATATCTCAGACGGCGGTAGTGCTAATGTTGTAGCGGGAGCGTCCGCCGGCGGAGGCAGTGCCAGTGTATCTGATTTCTCTGTATACGGTATAGTCGGCGAAAAATATCTTGAGGGTACAGATGTTAATGCAAGATATACCTACAATTTCTATATAGGAAATGAACTCGTAGACAGTCAGGTTGTCATCAACGGTGAATACCTGAAGGAGCCGACTGCACCTAATGTAGGAGAAGGCAAATTCAAAGGATGGAAGATTGATGGCGATGGTGGCCTGCTGGATTTCTCAGAAGCCGTAAGCATTCCGGAGGATGCAAAGGATGAGGTAATCAAAGTCAATGCAGTAATTGAAGAGACTTTCTACGCAACATTCTGGAGAGATGCAGAAAAGAAAACGGTCCTGAAGACCAAGGAAGGCGCAGCAGGAACTGTTATCACAACAGGTGATGTTACATGGAAGTTCACTGACGGCACAGGAATCGTCGGATGGATGCTCGATGGTGCGCAGACAGATAGCTTCGAACTTAATAAGAATGTAGATTTGCTTCCTATCATAAGCAAAGACGTTTGTACAGTAACATTTGAAACAGGCGAAGGAAGCCCTATACCTACAGTATTTGTTGAAAAAGGCAAGACAGTCACAAAACCTGCCAATCCGAACAGAAGCGGATATTCATTCGAGGGCTGGTTCACTGACAGCGCTTGCACGACAGTATTTGATTTCACTAAGGCGGTGAACGAAGATCTCATTCTCCACGCGAAATGGAAAGGAGCCAAGACCACATATAAGGTAGTTCACTGGAAACAGAACGCCAACGATGATGGGTATACATTCGTTGAGATGTCTACTGTGAGCGGGAATGCAGGAGCGAATGCGACATATACTGCAAAGAATTATACGGGATTCAAACTTAATGCGGATAAGACTGACATAAATACCGTAATCAAAGGCGACGGTACGACGATCAAGAACGTATATTATGACCGCAAACTCTATACCTTGACGTTCAAAATCTACAAATACTCTTTCCCCGTAGGATATTGGGAGGATGTCGGATCCAAGCAGTTTAAATATGAGCAGGATACGAGCAATTTCTGGAAAGAAATAAACGATAAGAATCCGAATTATATCTGGTACCACGGAGCGAACTCCGATAGCATCATCGGAGATGCCAAACCAATGCCTGCGAATGATATGACTGCTTACGGCAGAAAAGGTAGCGGCAAGGGAAGAATTCTGTATATAGCAAACAATGAAAAAGTGAACGGAAAAGATAAAGAAATCCGCACACGCTACGAATTTGCCAATGACGATTGGAAATTTAATAAGGATTACGTTGCTCCGGCAATTCCGGGATTCTCATTCGACAGGTACTCCGGTCCTAAAAAAGTAGAAGAGGGTAAAGATAAGGTCCTCGAAGGTAAGGTGTATTATGATCGAAATAAATACGCTATGAGTTTCATCACAAATGGTGGCGCATCGGTCGCAACAATAAGAGGAATACCATATGAGGCAAGCCTTGCGGGATACAAACCATCAAATTATACCGAGGGCATTACCAAAAAGACAGAAAACGACGTTACATACACATTTACCGGATGGTATACCGATGAAACGCTGCAGCAGAAGTTCAACTTCAACAGCAAGATGCCTGCTCTCGAAGTCGTACTGCAGGGAAGTGACAAATCAACTCTCGTGCTCTTTGCAGGATGGACTGCAGGAACACACACGGTTTCCTTCGATCTTGATGGCGGTACATTTAACGGAAACGATGAGATTGCTGCGCAGAATGTTGAATCCGGCAAACTTGCAACAGCACCGGACAGCAGCCTGATGGATAAGAGCGGATTTGTATTCGGTGGCTGGATTGATGGAAGCGGCAAACGCTTCAGCTTCGACACAAGGATTAAAGAAGACTGCAATCTGAAGGCTATATGGAACAGCGATAACTCTAAGCTTCTGAAAGTTGCATACAGCGAAACGGGCATAGTTGACAACAATGAGTATCAGGAGGGCGCATATGCAGTCATAAAGGGACAGCCTGTGGCTCCGAAAGGTAAGTACTTCAGTGGCTGGAAGATCGGTAGCAGCGATCTGGTGCTGGTAAGCGGAAGCTTCAAGGTGAATGCTGAAGATGCAGTAAACGATGTAATTACACTTACTGCACAGTATGCGGATATTCCGGCATATCCTAACAGCGTGACATATTTCCTGAACGGCGGAAACATCAACGGTAAAACTGACAATATCATCGAAAATACAGTAATCGTAAACGGTGAATTCGTTATCATGCCGATTGTTCCTAAACGCGAAGACTATGCTTTCGCCGGATGGAGCACAAATAATAATGGCGGCGGAAACTTATTCAACAGCGGCGACAAAGTTGCAGCAGGAAACGGAACGAACGAGCTGTACGCACAGTGGAATGTAATTCCAAACACAAAAGTAAGAGTCATCATTACCGGAGCTAGGAGTGAAGACAAAGTCTACAAAGGAGAAGAACAGTCAATCAAAGGATTTGACTACGAGGTAGAACCTGCTTCATCAGATGGACCGGTTAACCCAATCTTGAGGACATTTAAGTCATCAGCAAAGGCTTCGCCTCTGAAGGATGCCGTAAGCGTAACACTGAAAGAGAGCAGTTCTGCAGAAGCCAGAGGTACAGATGCAGGAACCTACACTATGAATCTTTCACCGGACGACTTCGTAATCACTCCGAAAAAGGGATATGAAGTGGTCGGAGAACCGACAATTATCGACGGAAAGATGACAATCAACCCGTTCAAACTCACAGTCGCGGTTAAAGGAAATGAGAAGACTGTACCGCATAACGGTGAAGAGCAGTTCGTAGAGGGCTTCACGGCAGAGGCCCAAGGTAACCCTCCGCAGAGCTTAAACATTGATGCTGTACTTAATGCAATTAAGTACAATGGTGAGGCAAAAGCAACAGGTACGGATGTCGGTTCATACGATATGGTATTAG
>CADAJM010000071.1 GCA_902788245.1 uncultured Eubacteriales bacterium
AAAATGAGGATATTATGACTCAATAATAAAAAAGAGAAAATATTGATCGTTGTTATTGAAGAGCATAGTAGTCGTGGCGGTGGATTATGTTGATAAGCGGCGCCGGTTGCACCGAGCTGTTCAATTCAGAGGGTGCAATTTATACGGGAGCGGTGGATAAGTCGGTGGGCAGAGCTTCTCTGTCAATGGACTTATCCATGGCTTCTCGCTTATCCACATAATCCATGGCCAAACTCTCAATAGAAGGTAATGGTTTGTTTAAGCGCTTTACTTTGTAGTGATAAGTCATTATAATGATGACATAAAACGAGCTACCGATAGACGGCTAGCCCACTAAATGATTATCAGATGATAACCGCATAGTTGGATGCTGTGGCGGTTATTTTCTTTTGCCGAGAGTGTAGCCGGCTACGAGGAAGGCGAGAGCAAATCCCGCGACCTGCATGAACTGGAACACATCCATAGGCATTGACCTCCTTTCCTTAAATTCCCGCAAGGGGTTTCTATGTGATCGGAGGGTCACAGTCCCTCCGTGGAGGGCTAACCGCCTACCGTGTATGGTAGCTCGGGAGATATTGTACTATAAGCTCGAATAAAATGCACGATATATTTGACATAAATGTACGAAAATTATAAAATTTTCGTACGGAAGGAGGCTGTGTTATGTCGATTACAGCTACGGAATTAAAAGAGAATCTTAGTAAATACCTGCTTTTGGCAGCCACAGAAGACATCTACATAACTCGCAATGGTAAAGTTGTTGCAAAGCTCGGGAGCCCATACTCAAATCTGGTTGAAACTGCCAAGAATATGGCGGGAATCATTCCGGCTGATATTACTTTGGAAGAAGCCAGAGAAGAAAGGTTGGCTTCGTTATGAAAGCAATTATAGATACATGTGTTATTTTGGATTATCTTCAACGTAGGGAGCCATTCTTTGATGACGCACTGAACCTTGCAATAGGATCGGCAAATCGAGAGTTTGAAGCATATATTAGCGCGAATTCAATTACGGATTTGTATTATATTATTCATAAGTATACTCATGATGACAAAGAAACTCGAAAGCACCTTACAAACTTAACCCAAGTTTTTGGGATTGCAGATACTCTTGCGGAAGATTGCATCTATGCTTTGCACAGTGAGATAACAGACTATGAAGATGCGGTGATGTCAGAAACTGCTTCAAGAACCGGCGTGGATTATATTGTAACAAGGAATGCTAGAGATTATACTAAATCTAAGATACCTGTTGTTACACCGGGAGAATTTTTGGAGATGATGGATAGCAATTAACACAGAGGTGATTATGGTACTGACAAAGGAAGATATTATTAAGATTTTAGAGAATAAGAAGATCGAGTATGAGATGGTGGAGCATCAGGCGGTGTTTACGATTGACGAGATGCTCGAGTGCGAATTGCCGCATCCGGATCAGATTGCAAAGAATCTGTTCATCAGGGATGATAAAAAGCGCAAATACTATTTGATCACTTGTCTTGAAGATAAAAAGGTGAATCTCAAAGAGTTCAGAAAAGAGCACGACACCCGTCCGCTGACATTTGCATCGGAGGATGATCTGATGGCCAAGATGGGCCTTATCAGGGGAGCAGTGACTCCGTTCGGAATACTTGCGAATGAGGAAAAGGACATCATCGTATATCTGGACAAGGATTACGAGAACAAGATAATGGGAATCCACCCGTGCGACAACACTGCGACCGTGTTTGTAAACACACGCGATGTCGTAAAACTGCTGAAAGAACACGGAAATGAGATTCATTTCATAAAGATGTAGGGCCCGGGTAAAGACAGAGCATGAGCAAGACTTTGATAATTGACGGGCTTGAAGTTGCCGTAACCAAAAAGCGCATCAAGAGAATGAACATGCGCATAAAGGAGCCTGACGGCAGAGTTGTCATCAGCGCGCCCTACGGGACATCAGACTTTATGATAAAAAGCTTCGTCAGAAGCAAGAGAAATTGGATAGATAAAAACGTAAAGCGTATAGTTGAGAGGGCGGAAGCTCATCCCGCACCTAAAACAAAGGCGGAGAAGGAAGCCGCAAGGCGAGAGCTCAAAGCCCGCATAGAAGGGAGGCTGCCGCAGATCGAGGACATCACGGGACTGTACAGCAATGGCTGGACCGTGAGGGACATGCATACGAGATGGGGCAGCTGCAATACCAAAACGCATCATTTGAATTTCAGCCTCATGCTGGCCTCGAGGTCAGATGAGGAGCTTGATTATGTCATACTTCATGAGCTCGTTCATACCGTGGTTCCGAATCACGGCGCGGACTTCTATGCCATGATGGACAAATTCATGCCGGGATGGAAGAGCATCAGAAGAGGCCTGCACAGGTCGTGAAGATATATATAGGAAGGGTTAATGGAATAAATGGAAGTACCACAACTGATAGTTGATCTTGCGATAATGCTTACTACCGCTGCGGTGGTAACGATTACGTTCAAGAAACTCAGAATACCGAGCATTCTGGGATATATTGTTGCGGGCTTTTTAATCAGTCCGAAATTCCCGCTGTTTTTGGATATCGGGAGCGAGGCATCGATAGAGACATGGAGCGAGATCGGAGTCATAATCATACTGTTTCACATAGGACTTGAGTTCGACTTCCATAAACTCGCAGACATCGGAAGTACGGCCATAGTATCTGCTGCGGTCAAAATGGGCGGAGTAATGTTTGTAGGATATGCATTCGGCAGACTGCTTGGCATGAGTACCATGAACTGCATATTCCTCGGAGCGATGCTCTCAATCAGTTCGACTGTGGTAATCCAAAAATGCTTTGATGAGATGGGACTTTCGGAAAAGAAATTTGCGAAACTTGTCATGGGCTCTCTTGTAATGGAAGATGTCTTCGCCGTCTTTATGATGGTCATATTGACAACCATGGCGGCGAGCAAAGCGGGGAGCACGGCCGACACCGTAACGCACCTCTTCTTCATGATCTGCTATCTGGTAATCTGGCTGATTATAGGTATTTATCTCGTTCCGACATTCCTTAATAAAGCAATGGACCTTATGAACGATGAGACTTTGACGCTTCTCAGTCTGGGCTTTTGCTTCCTTATGGCGCTGCTCGCTCATTGGCTGGGATTCTCTATGGAGCTCGGAGCATTCCTGACGGGGTCCTTCTTTGCGAGCACGGTGCACGTTCACGATATAGAGAGGGTCACATCGGGCGTCAAAGACATGTTCGGTGCGGTATTCTTCCTTTCCGTAGGAATGATGGTAGACCCTGCGATAATTACGAGCAGATGGACATCAATAGTACCAATCGCGATAGTCGCAGTCGTGGCCAAACTCATATTTGCAACAATCGGAGTGCTGCTGTCGGGACAGGATGCGGAGACGGCCATAAGAGCGGGTACATCGCTCGCGCCTATCGGAGAATTTTCATTCATCATCGCATCGCTGGGAATATCCCTCGGAGTTATGGACGAGTATCTCTACCCGGTAATAGTAGCGGCATCTATTCTTACGATTATATTCACGCCTGTTTTCATTAAACAGACGGATTCCATAATTGCGCTTGCATCGCGCTTATTGCCTGAAAGAATCAAGGAAATAATACGAAACTACACGTCCTCGGATCAGGACAGGGAAGAGCATACTTCAGAATGGCAGGTAGTCCTTAAGGATTACTTCCTCAAATTCATAATATACGGAAGCATCATGGTGGTTGCTGTTATAGCCGGATGCAAACTGATATATCCGAATCTTCCGGAAGCACTCGGAGACACCGGTGCTGCCATTGTTTCGACTGTGCTTATATACCTCGTAATTCTCGTATTTGCAATGCCTTTCCTCGGAAGAAGAAATGCTGCATTTACCAAACTCTGGGTAGATAGACTCTCCAACAGACCTCCGCTTGTGGCAATGATGATGCTTAAAATCGGAGTTCTGATATTGCTGGCACTTATTCCGCTTATCGTACTCTTCGATATGCGAAATCCTCTGCTCTTGCTGCTGATACCGGCTGTCCTATACCTGATAGGAAGGTCGAGCTTCATATCCACTTATTATCTGCAGCTTGAGGCGAGGTTCCTGGCCAATCTCAACCAGACGACAATCGCAGAGCGCGCCATCGGAACCGGATGGATGGAGGCTTTCGATGAGGACTACTTCATCACGAGCTGGTATGTGCCTAAGGGCGCGCCTTACGCAGGTAAATCGCTGGCGGATCTTCGCTGGGGCAAATATGAGAACGTATATATCGTAAAGATCAAAAGAGACGGAAAGAATATCACCATGCCACTCGGCAAGACCGTAATTATGGAGGGTGACAAAATACACGGAATCGGAGACAAGACCGCTCTTCCGACATTCCTAAACACTATTGCCACCGAAAGAGCTAAACCGCTCAGAACCCTCAGGGAGTTCCTTGCGATTGATTATACGGACAATGACGCCCTCGCACTTGCGACATTCAAAGTCAGGGGCACCGAACGCTACGTGGGCAAGACAGTCAGAAAGAGCAAGCTTAATATCAGCAACCGCGTCATGATACTCGGAATTGAGAGAGAAGGCTATGCTATAAAGATGCCGGATTCCAATATGCGTATAGAAAAGGGAGACATACTCTGGCTCATCGGAACGAACGACAACCTGAGCATCATAGCGGCGCAGTCCGTCGGAGAGGTCGGCTCGCAATGCGTCATCCCTGAAGGCTACTACGAAAAACTCGTGGAAGAAAAAGGCGGTGCCAAATAATGGATTGGGCAATCGTAACGAAGTTCATACTGCCGCCACTGGTCGGGGCTGTCATAGGCTATTTCACCAACCTTATAGCCGTCAAAATGCTCTTCTTCCCTCACGAGGAGAAGAGGATTTTCGGTCGCAGGGTTCCTTTTACGCCGGGCGCCATACCAAAGGGCAAGGCGAGGCTTGCCAAGGCCGCGGGAGACATTGTCCAAAACGATCTTTTTACCAAAGAGGATATCTCAAGCCGTCTCCTGACCGAGGAGGTTGAAAAACCCCTGATAGACAAAGCCATGGGTATACTTTCGGAGAATATCAAGGACACCGGCAGCATACTCATAGGAGGCGAAGAGAAGTATGAAGCGCTTGAGGCCAGCTTTGCGGACCTGCTAAGCGAAAAGATAAGCGAAGCCATCAAAAAGATGGACATACAGAGTATACTGAAGCACGAAGGGAAAGAGATGATAAACAATCAGATCGGAGAGTCCCTGGTGCTCAGCCTGGTGATATCCGACAACCTCATAGATAAGGCAATGACGAGCGTAGGAGCCAAGATGGAGGAGTTCATAGACACCAAGGGTAGGGAGATGGTGCATGATATAACATCATCCAGGATACACGACCTCGGCGAGAGGACACCGCTGCATGTGCTCGAGCAGGCAGGATACAGCGAGGAAGCAGTAAGAGAAAAACTCGTGGCGGCGTACAGAGAGTCCGTGGTCAACGCGGTTAATTCAGCGCTCAAGAGGATAGATGTTGCCTCTATAGTCGAAAATAAGATAAACTCGATGTCGGTAGAGGAACTGGAAAAAGGCGTACTTCAGGTCATGGAGACCGAGCTCAACATGATAGTCAGACTCGGAGCCCTCATAGGCCTGATAATAGGAAGCATAAATATATTCATATGATAAGGAGTTAAAAATGAAAAAGTTTGTAATCGAGATGGAAGACGGCGGCGTGATGAAGGGCGAACTCTATGAGGATATCGCACCTAAGACCGTGGCTAATTTTGAAAAACTGGCAGGAGAAGGATTCTATGACGGACTTATCTTCCATAGGGTTATTCCGGGATTCATGATTCAGGGCGGATGTCCTAACGGCAACGGAATGGGCGGCCCGGGATACACAATCGAGGGCGAGTTCTCATCCAACGGATTTAAGAACGATCTTAAACACGAGAGAGGAGTTCTCTCCATGGCAAGAGCTATGGACCCAAACTCTGCAGGTTCGCAGTTCTTCATCATGACATCGACATCGCCTCACCTCGACGGTGACTATGCCGCATTCGGAAAGGTAACTGAGGGCATGGATACGGCGGATAAAATCGTAAACAGCAAGAGAGACATGATGGACAAACCTCTCGAGGACCAGAAGATAAAGAGCATCAAGATAGAAGCATAATAAGCGGAAGATATCTGCAGCTTCGGAGATCTGAGGAATGAAAAACGAAAAGAACGCATGGCAGGCTATGCAAAAGAAAATAAACGACATGGTGTCAATTGGAGTAGTCAACAACAGACTCAACCAATTCTATGACATCATCAGCACCCTGGCGCTTATAGTCAATCTGGTGGCTGCATTTGCCGCGACTTTTGAGGAAGTCAGGGCTTCTCACGGGCCACTGCTTGAATGGGTAGAAACAATCACGGTATTTTTCTTCCTGATTGACTATGTGCTCAGGATTATTTCGGCAGCAGAGCAATATCCGGGGATGAGCGACGGAAGGGCCGCTGCGAAATATGCGACTTCCGGCTACGGCATTATAGACTTGCTGTCGTTCCTGCCGCATTATCTGCCGGCATTCTTCCCGTCAGGTGCTGCGGTGTTCCGTATGTTCAGAGTGGTCAGGATATTCAGGCTGTTCAGAGTCAACGCATACTCAGATTCCCTGACGCTTATCGGAAACGTACTCAAGAATAAAAAGACACAGATTATGGCATCTGTGTTCATAGTAATACTTCTGATACTCGCATCCAGCCTATGCATGTACAGCGTGGAGCATGAAGCCCAGCCGGATGTGTTTAAGAATGCATTCTCAGCCATATGGTGGGCGACATCGACTCTTTTGACTGTAGGCTACGGAGACATTTATCCGATTACGGTGCTGGGGCAGCTTCTCGGCATTGTCATTACTTTCCTCGGCGTCGGACTCGTTGCCATCCCAACGGGTATCATTTCCGCAGGATTCATCGAGGAGTACCAGAAAGCCACAAGGCTTGCGGATATCGAGCAGGAACAGGATGTGAGATTTATCGAAGCATCGATAGACGAGGGAGATGTCTGGGCAGGCAAGACCATAAGCGAGGTCGGAATGCCGAGCGGTTCGATAATAGCCCTTGTGCTGAGAGGCAGAGATACCATAGTTCCGAGAGGGGACGTGCAGATTCAACTTGGTGACAAACTCATAATCTGCGCGGAGTCAGCCACACAGGGCATGCTTGAGGACGTTAAGGAGATAGTTCTGAGAAAGAACCACAGCTGGAACGGTCAGAGAATTGCGGACCTCGATATATCGAGGCAGACATATATAGTCATGGTTGACCGTGACGGCAAGATGATAAAACCTTATGCCGATCTCGTGCTTCAGGAAAATGATAAAGTGCTGGTATTTACAAAAGAAAGCATCAGCAAATATAACAGAGATTATACTATCTAGAGCGATGCATCGGACTTCCAGAATCCTCGGAAGAAGAGCATCAGGAGAGGAAAGATCTCGAGACGGCCGCATATCATGAGTATGCCCATCACGAACTTGCTGAAGGATGAGAAACCTATGACGAGATCCGATGCGGATGTGCCGCCTATGCAGGTGCCCGTGCAGGTGATCATGGCCTGGGCATAGACGAGCGATTCGTAGATTCCGATGTTATCGATGGAGAGGAGCAATGCTCCGAGTAAATATGTAATCATGAAAAGAGCGATGAAGAGGTTGGCGCTGACAGCCCTGTCGCTCTTTATCGGTTTTTTGTCGAAACTCAGAGTCCTGACGCTGTTAGGATGTATGTGCCTGTACAGCGTGTAGGCTATGGACTTAAATGCGACTATGAGTCTCGCATCTTTGAAACCGCCGCTCGTTGAAAAAGCG
>CADAJM010000072.1 GCA_902788245.1 uncultured Eubacteriales bacterium
CCGTGACGTAAAACGTCTTCCATAATACCTCTCACGTTTCAAAATGCCCCAGAAGCCTTCCATCGGCCCGTTGTCAATACAATGGGCTACTCTGGACATTACAGCTTTGCCCAAGTCTTATAAAAAGTATCCTGATTTTGTTCTCTCAAATCCCACCATTCATCTCCGGTCATCATGTTTCGTATTTCCATGAGGTGCAGGTTTCGAAAGGCTCTTGGATTATCCCACATCGTCTCCCTGAACCTTCTCAGCGAGCACAGTACTATTTCGCTGTTGTAGAACTTGTTTACAGGAAGAATAGCTTCCTGAATCTTTTCCCAGTCTTTCGGTCCACGTGTCGTATCGAGATCATCCCATATCTTTACAAAAAGCATCTTCTCCCCGTCACGCTGCACATAATCGAAAGTTACCTCTCCGGCTGTATAGTTAAAGTTTGACTCATCCTTGAACCTGAGAGGTAATGGATGCAGCTTATCGCTATGCTCTTCGATCCATATACCGCAAAGTCTTCTAAAGAAACCAGGGAGAAATTCTTTATCAATACATGAAATGATATCATCACAGAGTTCTGCGCCTGTCTGTCCGTATTTTCTGTTCATACAGTAACGAATATAAAAGGTCATATATGAGGACTCAAGATAATATCCTCTGCGCGTTCTTCCATCTTCAGAATTTAAGTTGCCTGTCACCACAAGCCCTTCATCTATCAGTGAACGTAGATACTTGTCGCATTTGTTTGGTGCATATCCGGAGTATTCTGCAAGATCTGTGAGTTTGTGTATCCCTGTAGCCATACCATACAGGAGTGACGTATAGCTCTCTGGTGTCCGGAAAGCCTCTCTTATTATTTCTTCAGCCGGTCTTAAGAACCGTGATCCCTCTGAGTATAACCTGAGCATGTTTTCACGCAGTGTCATATCATGATCGATCATATCAAGAAGCCCCGGTACACCATCAGTCATTGCCTGGATCCTCAAGCGATCAAGTTCACCGAAACCCGCAAAAGTCTTCGTAATCTCTCCTGCTGTGAGGCGATTCAGGCCAATGATAATATATCCGTCGTTCTCTTCCGGAGGCTTTCTGCTTGTAAGGATCACAAATACATTTCTTGATTGGTGGCGTTTAAGAAACGCTCTGAGATTTTTTATAAACCCCGGATCCATCCTTTCGAAGTCTACATCTTCAAACACAATTGAAGCATAGTAGCGAAAGCCAAGTTTTTCATCAAGCTGAATGAAAAAATCATCCCATGTCCTGCAATTGTTGAATACTTCCGGATATCTTTGCGTGAAGATCTTCAGGGCAAGGCTATACGATACATTCCTGAACGAAAAATACAGCCCAATCTTTACCGAATCAAGATACTGGCTCATAGCAATTGTCTTACCTGTTCCCGGAGGTCCAGTGACCACAAGCGGCCAGGTTATTCTCCAGGATGAACCTGGATCTTCAGCCTTCCCTGCTCTTTTGTACTGCCATTCATATTTGCCAAGCATCTTAGCGTAGTCTCTTGAGATCATTATAATTGCCTTTTATTCATATCTAAAGTTGATTAAATCTCATGTTGCTACTATTTTCGCATTAATAATGACGTTTCTCAACGCTTATTTCGAAAATCCGTTCATTATTTCTGATGCTTAAGCCCACTATTTTCAAGGTGTTGTGGTTTGCATTGATTTTTATACAAAAATATTTCTCAAAAACACCCATACATTTGGCTGACGAAATGCCCACAAGTGAAGGGGTTAGGCAAGGTACTTCATCACAACTCGTATCACTCTTTTTTACCCTGGTGAAGTCTCTTTATATGCTGCCGGGAGAAAGGACGGAAGAAATGAAGAAGATAAGAAAGACTACCATCGCATCTGTTGATGCGCTCTACAATGTCGAGTTTTCAGGGAATATCATCCCCCACACCTGGTACGGGACGATACAGACTGAGAAAGGTAAGCCGGACATGAACGCGATCGCGATACTATCCGAGATACTGTACTGGCACAGACCGAGAGAGTCCTGCGGAGACGGAGACTCCGGAGAGACAGTACTTGAAAAACGCTTCGCCAGTGACATGTTGCAACTCAGTTATGGGCAACTCAACAAGAAATTCCATCTATCAAAGGCACAGTGCAGACGAGCCATGAAGAACCTTGAGCGGCTCGGGGTGATCAAGCGGCATCTTCGGGACTTAGAAACTGATGCCGGCGACAGTCTCAACAATGTGATGTTCATAGAAATGTTTTCAGACAGGCTGCTGCAGCTCACCTTCCCGGACGAAGCTACCCCTGGTACAAAAAATGTAACCAGGGTATCAAACGAAATGGATGAGGTCATCGCCTTCGATGAACCAGGTGGTATCGGAAAAGATATGACAAATACAGAGATTTCTACAGAGATTACTAGCAAAGATTATCTACCCTATCAATCAGAGCTGGAGCGAGTCAGGGATCAGATAGACTATGACATTCTCCTCGAAGACATGAAAACTGACAAAGGGATCATCGATAACATCGTAGACATCATGGTCGAAATAAACATGTCCCGAAAGAAAACCCTCAACGTGAACAGTGAGACTGTAGCTGCTGATTTGGTCAAGGCACGCCTGGGATCACTCAATGCGGAGATGATCAAAACGATACTTGATCGTATAAAGAACTCTGTTGTTTCAGTCGGCAACATGAAGGCATATCTGGTCACCATACTCTTCAACACTCCGGCAACCTATGAGGCCGAGCTGGCTATGCAGGTCAGCCGGGATATGTACGCTATTTCACATTAAGCAGAAAGGAAAACCTATGACAGAAATCAACAACACCAAAATCATTGCGGTCGACCACGGATACGGAAACATCAAGACCGCTAACACAGTCACACCAACAGGAATAACAGCATATGACAGTGAGCCTGCTCTCGGCGGCAACATCCTTGAATATTACGGTAAGTGGTACAAAGTCGGAGAAAAGCATAAGGACTTTGTTGCAGACAAGACAACGGACGAAGAATACTACCTTCTCACCCTTATGGCAATTGCCAGAGAACTTGGCAGAGAAAAGATCTATGAGGCTGATGTGCATCTCGTATGCGGTCTGCCACTCAAATGGGTCAGATCCCAGAGAGAAGACTTCAGTTCATATCTCACGAGAAAGAAAAAGCTTTCATTCAGGTATAACGGCAAGGACTTCCGCGTGAAGCTTACAGGCTGCACAGTGCTCCCTCAGGGCTACCCTGCTGTTGCTCAGTCAGTCGGGAAATATCAGGGTACGCATATGGTCGCAGATATCGGAAACGGAACCATGAACATCATGTATATCGTCGACAAGAAGCCGATTGAGGAGAAGTGTTGGACCGAGAAGCTTGGGACCAATGAGTGCATGATCAAGGTGCTAAATGCTGTGATGGAAGAGACCGGCGCGAGTATCGAGCCCGCTACCGTTGAAAGAGTGCTGAGATTCGGTACAGCAGATATTCCAGAGAAATATCTCTCCATCATACGTAAGGTCGCTGAAGAATATGCTGCTGAGATATTCTCAACTCTCAAGAAGTATGAATATAACCCGGATCTTGTAAGACTGCACATTGTCGGAGGCGGCGCAGTAATCATCAAGAACTTTGGCAAGTATGATTCCGAAAGAGTCGAGATCATAGATGATATCTGCGCCAATGCCAAAGGCTATGAGTATGTGGTTGCACTTAGCTGGAGGAACCGCAAATGAGTAAGACAAGAACAGCCAATATACGCTTCGACATGGACAACGAGATGCACCTCAAGGCTTGGCAGCTCCTGCAGAACAGGGATAAAAACAGATTCTCATCATACAGCCAGACAGTTATACAGGCTCTGATCGAGCTGCTGTCGGAAGAGACATGTGAATCCGTAAGGAATGCCGAAAGCATCATTACTCTATCGGATATCTCTGAAACTGTAGAGCGTGCTGCTGAAAAAGCGATTGAACGTACTCTCCCCTCTTTCCTCGCAGGCTATATGGCATGCGCTGCAGGATTCACCCCTGAGGGCTATGCGTTCGGACAGATCACTGCCGATACTACAGCTATCGAGGAGAAAGATGAAGATGCTGCAGATGACATTGATTTTGACTTCCTAGGGCTGAATTGAAGCCACAATGTGGACATGTAGGCCTGCTACCGATTTGGTATCAAAAGCGTAAAATGCAGCATCAAATCGGTAGCATCGCCGCCGGGCAAGGTATCTAAATTGTACCTGGCGGTGGCAAAAGGATATCAACTAAGCTGATCATTTGGTGAAAAAAAGTCCTCAAATCGGCCATAAATGGCGCTAGTACGGGCCAGTACGATTGGAACAAGCACTGCAAATGATCACTCATTTGCGCTTGCTGCCGGTTGCAGCAAGCAGAGGATTTGCGCACTCACGGTCCAAATCCAGCCTTGGTGGGTAGACCCCCAAACCCCCGATTGCTTCCCGCAAACTGATAATGAAACTATCCAAGGAGGAATGGTTAATTATGCGTACAAGAAACAACAGAATATCTCTTTATCTCGATGATAAAGAGTTGGAAAGATTCAACAGAAAGTTGAAGCAGACTGGTCTAAACCGCAGCACTTACCTACGCCAGCTGATTGCTGGATACGGTCCGACACCGATGCCGGACGACAGGTTCTGGTCATATATGAACAGGATCAGTGAGCTTGCAGACAAGATCGACGAGATTGCATTCAGAATGGGCAAACCTGATGAAATAATCGAAATCCTGAAAGAGACTAAAGCGTGGAGATATCTGCGATGTGAGATCGAAAAATATTATATCGTTCCAAAGAAGATTGACACTAAACAGATTCTGAAGAGTGGCGCAAAGAACGATGAAAAGGGATAAGTCATAAACCAAACAAGAGGCCATTGTCTCAAAACAACTTCTGCGGGAAGGAGGATGACGGAGTATGGCATATGCCGGCACTTTAAAAAAGAATATTGCAACTTCGTCATCCTGTTCTCAGGAAGAATTATTGCGATATATTCTTGAGCGTGATAATCTCTCTTTGGATGGTGTAGTTTCAGATTATATGAAAGTAAGAAAGGAGCAGATACTCGCAAATCACCCTTACACTATATTTCAAAGTAAAGATGGAAGATACCGTACATACATCAAAGATCCATCAATGAGCAGTGGGCGCCGTATGATAGCAAAATCTTCCAGAGGAAAACTGGAAGATGCTATTGTAGAACAATATAACGCAATGAGCGAAGACCTGATTTCTGCAAATACAACCTTAGCATCTCTATACCCTGACTGGATCGAGTATAAAGCATTGCACGTTGAATACACTACCATCAACCGTGTAAAGAAAGATTGGAAAAGATACTATGAAGATGCAGCAATAGTAAGTAAACCTATCTGCAGTATCTCCAAACTCGATCTGGATGAATGGATCCATAGGATGATCAAAAAATATGATATGGATTATCATCAGTATGGCAATTTCTCGCTCATACTCAGACAGGAACTGGACTATGCAGTTGACCGCGGAATCATCGACTCGAACCCATTTCTCTCTGTTAGGATAGACAAGAAAAGAGTCTTGAGAGCCGAACATAAAAAGGCTGATGAAACACAGGTCTTCACTCCGGAAGAGCTTGAATTCATCTATAGATGCGCAGAGAAAGACTTTTTAGCAAATAACAGACCGAAGCACAAGCTGGTCCCCCTGGCAGTTCAGTTTCTGTTTCAGACAGGGTTGAGGCTGTGTGAGATAGCATCTTTAAGATACGAGGATATCGATGACGATGAGATCATTGTTCGCAGAATGGTTCGTTACCCGGGCGGAGAGATCATTGATTCTACCAAAGGAACGTTCGGAGACCGAAGGGTGCCTCTAACACCGAAAGCTCTTGAACTGATCAGCATCGCCAGAAAAAAGCAAAAGGACAATGGTCAGGAAGACATGCAGTATATTTTTGTTATGGCAGGTGGCCCTATACACTTATACCTCGCAATTCAAAAGGCATTTGCAAAATACTGCAAGCAGCTTGATATTCAGCAAAGAGGTCCACATAAAGCAAGAAAAACCTATATATCTGAGCTTCTTGACTCCGGCATCAACATCAATACCGTTCGCTCTGTCGCCGGTCACAAAGACGAGCATACCACTTTTAACAATTATTGTTACGACCGAAAGACTAAAACCGAGCGAAATGCGCAGATAATTGCAGCTATTCAATAAGTGTAATCAGGTGTAATCAAAGCAAAAAAGTAAGAATCCCTTGAAAAATCAAGGGATTCGATGGCGGAGAGAGGGGGATTTGAACCCCCGCGCCGGTACTACCGACCTACTGGTATTCGAAGCCAGACCCTTCAGCCACTTGGGTACCTCTCCACAGCGAATGTGATTATAGCATATCGTCTTACAGGTTTTCAACAATTTCTGCCGGGCGCAGTCAGCTTATTCTGACAGGCCCGGCAGTTATGTCTTCAGCACAGTTAATGCTTGCTTCTGTACTTCTCACGGAGGCGTTTGCGCGCCTCTTTCTTCTGTCTGCGCCTGCTCGCACCCTTTCTTCCTATAGTGCTCACAAGCAACAGAAGGAGTATGAACAGTCCGATGACCTTGAGCGCATTCATGGTTGCTTTATTGGAGATGTACAGGTATGACGGAAGCCATCCGGTCTTTATGTCTTCGGCCGCTACCAGTTTGTGTTCGCCGATCAGCTCATCGCCCATATATACCTGGATCTTGCCTGCCTCCTGGCCTTTCCTGACAGGCGCTTCGAGTTTCTCAGTCTCTATCTCAGTTCTGATCGCTCTCGCCTTGTTGTCAGCAGGATATGCATATGTAGCGCCGTCTGCTATCAGGTCTACCCTGGTCTTTGCTCCGTGTCTTACCCACACTGTCTTGACATTGCTGCCCGCAGCAGGTACGGCATACCCCGGGGTTACGCGGTGCGCGTAATCAGCAAGGATCTTGGCATCCTCTGTTCTGCCCTTTTCGCTGTCTCCGAGGATGACCATGACTTCACTGAGGCCGTCCTCTGTGAATGATGCAACCAGTCCGCAGTCGTCCTCACTCCAGGACCCCGTCTTGCCGCATGTCATGATGTCGTCATTATCGACAGCGCCAAGGAACCAGTTCTTCATCTCTCTGGCACTTGTCAGGTTGGTCGCAGGAGCCGTATATGACTTGGTGATGGAGATGTCCATCAGTTCCTTGTTCTCGAGACACTTTGTCGTGATGACAGCCATGTCATGAACTGTAGAATAGTGGTTCTTGTTCTGCCAGCCGTTGGCGTTGACAAAATGAGTGTTCTCGCAGCCCCATTCAGCGACAGTCTTGTTCATGAGGTCGGCAAAATCAGCTTCGCTGCCCGCTACTGCTTCGCCGAGAGCGTACGCTGCGTCGTTGCCGGATTCCATCATCGCGCCGTATACGAGGTCTATTACACGGATCTTCTCTCCCGGCTTGAGCCAGATAGTCGTTCCCGCCTTGTACTCCTGTGTTGCCTTTTCAGATACTGTCACTATCTGTTCCTTGTCGAGATTCTTGAGTGCCAGCCAGCATGTCAGTATCTTGGTAGTGCTGTAAGGATCGACCCTCTTGTCCGCATTCTTGCCGTATACGAACTCTCCGAGGTCAAGAGAATACAGCACGGCGCAGTCAGCCTTGATCTCAGGCGCCTCTGCATTCAGGTCACCTACAGGATCTACGAGCGTGCCGCCCTTGCACTTTACGGATTCCCCTGTCGCAGTCATTCCGTGAGCATATTCAGCAGCAGT
>CADAJM010000073.1 GCA_902788245.1 uncultured Eubacteriales bacterium
AAGAGCGATTATCGAACAAATGACAGTCATCTTATCTGGGAACTTCCTTGCGAGCACGCATGTGATGATAGGCACCATCACAACTACCGTGCCTTCGAGAAATGCCGTGACCGTGGAGCTCGTGGTCTGCAGACCTTTCAGCTCAAATGCCATCGAGAGAAAGAGGGCAAATCCGAGCAGTGCAGAGTGAAAGAGTTCCCGTCTCGTCACGCTTGCCAGCTGCTTCCTGAACAGAAATGCAATCAATACAAAAGCGATGAGATTACGGCAGCCCATCAGAAGGAAAGGCCCCATGCTCTGCATCGCAATCTTGGAAAACAAAAGCGAGCTCCCTCTGAGAGCCAGCGCTGTCCCGACGAGTATTTCCCCTTTTCTCTCGTTCATCTCGAATTTCATGAAATCATTATAATTATCCGTGTATTAAATCTCAACAAAGGTGGTATACTTCATGTGTAAATATGTAATTACTGATGAGAAAACGACTCCTCGCCTCGACCGGGCTCTCGCCCGCTCCGGCCTGCAGCGGTACTAAGCTCTGACTTCGCCTTCGGCTCGTCAATAATGCTATCTGTCTATCATGGCGGCGTTGCCGTAATGTAGATAGCATTGACCTCAGGAGGCTAAGCTCCTTCGGTAACTGCTAAGTGCCGGCGGCCTGCGAGTCTCGTCTCGGAGTGTTTTCTTATCAAAAGAAAGGACTAAAATGACTAAGGTAGACATTTTCTCTGGGTTTCTCGGAGCAGGAAAAACAACACTGATTAAGAAACTTATCACCGAAGGCTACGACACCAAAAACATCGTGCTCATCGAAAACGAATTCGGTGAGATAGGAGTCGATACGGGATTCCTTCGCGACTCGGGCATTCAGATCAATGAGATGGTAGCCGGCTGCATCTGCTGCACCCTCGTCGGAGATTTCGGTAAAGCTCTGAACGAAGTTGTCGAGCAGTACAATCCGGACCGCATACTCATCGAGCCGTCCGGCGTGGGCAAACTCTCGGATGTAATCATCGCTGTGCAGGATCTGCACAATGAAAACATCGAACTCAATGCGTTTACGACTGTCGTAGATGCCAAGAGATACAAGATGTATATGGACAATTTCGGCGAATTCTTTGCAAACCAGGTGGAGCACGCCGGGACTATATTCCTCTCGCACCAGCAGGGCATGAGCGGAGATGAACTCGATGCCATCGTAAAGGACATCAGGACTCTGAATGCTGATGCCAATATAGTGACGACTGAGTGGGATCAGCTCACGGGAGCTAAGATGCTCGCAGTTATGGAAGAGGAGAAAACCCTCAATGCCGAACTCGATAAACTGAGAGAAGAGGCATACGAGGAGCTCGAGGCCCACGAACACGAGCATCATCATGATCATGAGCACTGCCATCATGACCACGAGCACTGTCATCATGACCACGATCATGATCACGAACACTGTCATCATGACCACGATCATGATCACGAACACTGCCATCATGACCATGATCACGACGAGCACTGTGGCTGCGGTCACCACCATCACCATCACGGCCACGATGCCGATGAGGTGTTCGATGAGATCGGAGCCGAGACGAGCAATAAATACACAAAGGAAGAAATCGAAGAGATTCTGGACAGCCTCGACGAATGCGGAGAAGTCCTCCGTGCGAAGGGCATCGTAGAGAATGCCGCAGGCGGCTGGCTCGAGTTCGATTACGTGCCGGGAGAGGGCGAGGTCAGGGAGACTGAGGCCGAAGCCACGGGCATGGTAGTCGTAATCGGTACCAGGATCAACAAAGATAAAGTGAGCGAGATGTTTAAACTGTCATGAAAGAAAGACCTGTATATTTCTTTACCGGTTTCCTCGGATCCGGTAAGACAACATTCATAGAGGAAACGCTTGAGAGTCCGGAGTTCGGAAACGACGGGCGGACGCTTTTGCTTGTTTGCGAACGCGGTGAAGTCGAGTACGAGCCTGAGAAGTTCGCAGGCCCGGGAGTCAGGGTCGAAGTCATCAAGTCTGAGGCCGAGCTCAACCCGGCGAATCTCGCAAACATAGCATCCAAGGGCGGATTTGACAGAGTTGTCGTTGAGTACAACGGCATGTGGGAGAACCAGAAATTCTTCGCTGCCATGCCGGAGGGTTGGCTTGTTGCGCAGGAGATGGCGCTCTTTGATGCAAACACGTTTATGATGTACAACAAGAACATGCGTCAGCTCTGTTTCAACAAGATGCAGACCGCGGACATGGTCGTATTCAATCGCTGCGAGAAAGGCTTCGACAAGATGCCTTTCCACAAAGAGGTCAGGATTGCCAACAGAAAAAATATGATAGTCTACGAGTACGGCCCTGATGACATCGAGCCGGACGACATCATAGATCCGTTGCCGTACGATATGAATAAGTCCAGGATTAAGATAGAGGACGAATGGTATGCGGAGTGGTACCGCGACATCAACGAAAACGAAGACGACTACGACGGCAAAATCCTCGAACTCAGGGGCAGGGTGGCTCTCTCCGAAGAGCTTCCTGACGGCCAGTTCGCTTTCGGACGCCACGTCATGACATGCTGCGAGGCGGACATACAGTTTGCCGGCCTTTTGGCATACTATTCGGGCGCGGAAGAACTCAGCGTCGGAGACTGGATCGAGATCACTGCCAAAGTGCGTGCAGAGTATGCGGAAGCCTACAAAGAGAAGGGTCCGGTGCTGTATATAAAGAATCTTAATAAATGTAAACCTTGCGAGCCAGAGGTAGCTACCTTTTGATACAATAGCGGCACATCACAAGTGAGATAAATTGATGTGAGTTAGAGAAAAGAGGTAGAAAAGTGAGATTTACAGAGAAGAAGAATTTAAGAAAGATTGCAAGAAGTGCAGTTGTATGCCTTCTTGCATTTTCAGTGTTTGCAACAAGCGCACTGGTAAATGCCCCTGCAGAGGCGGCATTCAGCACCAAGAGTCCTTTTACAGGCAAGAGCCACACGCATAACAACAGGTTCAACGGAAACCTAATCGTAAACGGCGTAGACATTTCCTCATGGCAGTCCAAGAATTGTGACTGGAACAAGGCAAAGGCAGCAGGCGTTGACTTTGCGATCATGAGAGTTACGTACACCAACTACGGACCTAAGACTCTTAAACTCAACAACGACAGCGTTTTCCAGAATAACTTCAACAACGCCAAGAAGGCGGGAGTTATGACAGGCGTATACGTATTCTCACAGGCTAAAAATGCTTCGGAGGGTGCGCAGGAAGCTGAGTTTGCGATTAAGAGACTCAAGGCTCTCGGAATCACTCCGAACAAGCTGGACCTCCCTGTATATATGGATTATGAGTTCGCAGGCGGCAAGCTCGGAAGAATGTACGGAATCAGCAAGACCAACGCAACAAATGCGGCAGTTGCATTCTGCAACACCGTAAAGGCTTACGGATACACACCGGGTATCTATGCCAACCTGACATTCTTCAGAAGCTATCTGGACACAAGCAGATTTGCATCCGATGTAGATCTCTGGTGTGCACAGTATTACACAAAGTGCGAGTCAGCTGTTAATTACACAAAATGGCAGTACTCCAGCAGCGCCAAGATAGACGGCCTGCTCTCGTACCTCGGCACAAAGGGTAATATCGACGTTAACTTCTGGTACATCAATAAGAACGTTAATTCCAAACCGCTGACGGTAATCAAGGGTAAAAACACACTCTCGGTTGCAGATGCAAAGAGCCCGAAATTCACGATCACAAACGGCTCGGCTACACTCAGAGAGGGAACGGACTACATCGTAAGCGGAATTCGCAACAACAAGCAGGGCAGCGGCTATGCATACATCAAGGGCATAGGTGCATACGGCGGATACGCCCTCGTGCCTATCACGGTTGCAGGATCCACTACGGGTAACGATGCAGACCTCAACGGCAAGAGCGCCAATTACCTGACATATGCCAATACGGCTAAGTCATCACCTCTTCCGGTTGCTGCAACACCGGCACTTAAGAAGGGTAAGACTTACACCCTCAAAACCGGTCTGAACGTCAGAAAGGGTGCAGGAACCAAGTACGGAAAGGTTAAGAGAAGCAAGCTCAGCAAATCTCTTAAGAAGAAATCATACAAGGGAAAATACGCAGTTCTCAAGAGCGGAGCCAAGGTTAAGGCCAAAGCCGTAAAGGGCAACTGGATCAAAGTTGCAAGCGGCAAATGGATCTGTGCTAAGTCCGGCGGAGAAAGCTACGTTAAGTAGTTTGCGAAAACGGATGACAAAAGGCGAAAAAGACAGTATAATTCACTTGTAAATCACACTAAGATATAATGAAAGGGAGGCAGCAAGCCTCCCTTTTTGTAAATTACGGCTTTGGAGGATGCAATCATTTGAAAGAGATTACGCAAATGAACGCAGCAGACAAGGAAAGAATAATTGCGGAGCGCGGACGCGAACTGATGCGCAAAGAGACGATGGGCAAGGCATATGTATGCATAGACCTCAAGTCTTTCTATGCATCGGTCGAATGCGTCGAGCGCGGGCTCGACCCGATGACGGCCGACCTTGTCGTCGCGGATCCGTCCCGCGGCGACAAGACCATATGCCTTGCCGTATCCCCGTCTCTCAAAGCCAGAGGCGTCAGCGGACGCGCCAGGGTATTTGAGATACCCAAAAGCTTTGAATATATAATGGCTCCGCCTCGAATGAAACTCTATGTCGAGTACGCAGCCAAGATATACAAAGTCTATCTCGACTACATAGCGCCCGAGGATATGCACGTCTACTCGATAGACGAGGTGTTTATCGACGTGACCCCGTATCTGAAACGCTATGACAAAACACCGAAAGAGATGGCGGAACTTCTGATGAGAGAAGTCTATGAGAGGGTCGGAGTAAGGGCGACGGCCGGAGTCGGACCGAACCTCTACCTGGCTAAAATTGCGATGGACATAATTGCCAAACACGCGGACGATTTCATAGGAGTTCTCGACCACGATTCGTTTAAAGAAAAACTCTGGGACCACAGACCTCTTACGGATTTTTGGCGCATAGGTCGCCAAACAGAGAAAAAACTGGAGCGCATAGGCATCAAGACGATGCGGGACATCGCAGTCATGGATGAGGACCTGGCATACAAGATGTTCGGAATAGATGCAGAGCTCGTGCTCGACCACGCATACGGCATAGAGCCGACGACCATGGAGGACATCAAAGGGTATAAAAACAAAAGCCGCTCGCTTTCGCACGGGCAGGTGCTCATGAGAGACTATACAAATGAAGAGGGACTTCTCATCATCAAGGAGATGACAGAGCAACTCTGCCACGAGATGAGTGAGATTGGGATGGTGAGCCCGAATATCTCTATTATGGTCGGTTATTCAAATAAACTCGGTGTCCCTATGTCCAGGGGATCCGTGTCGTTCAGCATACCTATTGATGCGGCCTCCGTTATAATGCCGGCGGTAGCCGAGCTTTACGAGAAAATCACGGTCAGGGATTACCCCGTCAGGCGCATGTTCGTCAATTTCAACAACATAAGACCGCGTGATGAGGACAAACAAGTGACGCTGTTTGACCTGATGGAGGCCGAGGATAAAGAGGAAGGCGTCACCAAAGGACAGGCCAGGGAGAGGGATTCAAAAGACCCCGTGCGCGAGATGCAGAGCAAGATCAAAAGAGATACCGCCCTCCAGGATACGGTCAATAAGATAAGAAACAAATACGGCAAAGACGCCATGATACGAGCCATGGATCTCGAAGAAGCCGCCACGACCATCGAGAGAAACCACCAGGTAGGAGGACACAAAGAGTAAAACCATGAGTGAATTCGACTACAGCATTTACAACAAGAACAAAGACAAGCCCGAGGGCTTTAAAAAGACGGACTCGAAACTCAGAGCTCCCATGTCTCGCGAGCAGAGGGCCAAACAGTTCGCGCCTTTTGATGCTCTGACAGGTCTCCATGCGCGCCTGGCAAAGGCCGTAGAGGAACACAAGGCGGAATCCGAAGCGGAAAATCTCGTCCATGTTGAGCTCGATGAAGAGGAGTATCTCTGAGACTGAAATCACGTGGCAATCGGACCTTATGCGTTGCCGCTTCTTGTATAGACAAATCTTAAAGCCATCTGTTATAATTTGTTCGCTATAGTATAGGCGCTGCGCAAAGGCGCCGAAAACTTTTTGCTAATCTTTTAAGAAAAACACCAAAGAAAGGGGCGAATTATGTTTGGAACCATTATTGGTAACATCAGCGGATTTATGTACGGAAAACTCCTCGTAATCCTGCTGATTGCAGTTGGTCTGTATTTTACATTCAGGACCAAATTTGTTCAGTTCAGATTCTTTAAAGAATCAATTAAAGTTGTAACCGAAAAGCCAATGGACGGCGGTGTATCATCCTTCCAGGCTCTTATGGTATCGACGGCTTCCCGCGTAGGAACAGGAAACATCATCGGTGTATCGACAGCTATCTGTCTGGGCGGATACGGTGCTGTATTCTGGATGTGGGTAATCGCCATTTTGGGCGGCGCATCCGCATTCATCGAGTCCACACTGGCTCAGATTTATAAGAGACGTGACTCAGAGGGCAACAGCTACGGCGGCCCTGCTTACTACATCGAAGCAGCGATTAAGAGTCCGGCGCTCGGAGCTATATTTGCCGTAAGTATGCTGCTTACATATGCGGGCGGATTCAATATGCTTGCGTCCTACAACCTGCAGTCAACATTCAGCGGATACGGATTCTATGATGAAAAGACATCACCGATCGTAATCGGAGCCATCCTCGCAGTTATCGTCGGATACTGCCTGCTGGGCGGCGGTAAGAGAATCCTCAATGTTACGAGCAAACTTGTTCCGTTGATGGGACTTCTGTACGTAGCTGTATCATTGATTATCGTAATCACTCACATCAAATTGTTCCCTGGAGTTATCGGCCAGATTTTCTCAAATGCATTTGACTTCAAATCAATCTTCGGCGGATTCACAGGATCCTGCATGATGTACGGAATCAAGAGAGGTCTGTTCTCAAATGAGGCCGGTGTCGGATCAGCACCGAATGCGGCAGCTGCTGCAGATGTAAAACATCCGGTTAAACAGGGTCTCGTACAGATGCTTTCCGTATTCATCGACACACTGCTTCTGTGCACATGTACAGCATTTATGTGCCTCTGCTCCGGTGTTGCACCGACTGAGGATCTCGCAGGTGCTCCTTACGTACAGGCAGCAATGCAGAATGCACTCGGAGCTATCGGCCCTGTATTCATTACAGTCGCAATGGTACTGTTCGCATTCACAACACTGCTCGGAAACTTCTACTATGTAGACAACCTGCTGATTTACCTGAATGGCAAAAAAGAGCCAAGCAAACAGTTTATGTTCTGGTTCCGCATCGCAGCCTCTGTAGTTATTTTCGTCGGAGCGCTGATGAGCATGGGAACAGTATGGGATCTGGCAGATGTACTGATGGGCATCATGGCAATCATCAACCTTCCTGTCATCTGCATCGCAGGCGGTACAGCACTCAAGGCACTTGATGAGCAAGAGCGTGCAGGAGCAGCCGAATATGTACAGAGTTTAAAGGCTCTTCCTGAAAACCAAGAGAGAATTAATAAAGTAGTTAAGGAAAAGCTGGCTGAGCAAGATAGATTAACTCGTGGACAAGAGAATCCTATAAAACTCTCTG
>CADAJM010000074.1 GCA_902788245.1 uncultured Eubacteriales bacterium
CGGCGATCTGGCTGAACAGACTGCAACAGAGAACAAGCCTGTATTTGAAGGGGCTGAGCTCAATATAATATCTGTTCCGGGTGAGGCACTCTGCAAGGAGTGCAGCGCTATGTACAATGTGATGCGCAACGAAGGAAAGTGCCCTAAGTGCGGATCGCGCAGCAAGAAGATACTCGGAGGCCAGCAGTTCAGGGTTCTTGAGATAGGAGTTGCAGAACCTGCAGAGGTAGGAGACATAGATGAAAAATGAGTCATGGGACGTACCCGGCGACTCATTCAAATCTATAACGAAGTTTCGCTCTTTAAGATCCTGAAATGGTTTTTTCTTGCGGTCAGCATCCCGTCCTGCTTCATTTTACCGATCTCCTTGGAAAGAGCCGTCCGTTCTACGTTCAGATAGTCGGCCAGCTGCTGCCGGTCAAAGGGGATATCGAATTCGTCAGATCCGGTCTGCAGTGATACAGAACTCAGATAAGCCATGACTCTTCCTCTGATGCTTTTCGGAGAGGTGTGAAAACTCCTCCCTGAGAGCATCAGATTTTTTTGCATTGATATGCTCAGCATGTTAGCTGTCAGCTTTAGCCGCCAGAGGGAGGCATCGTGTCCTAAGATACCTGCTGAACCTATTCCGAGCATCAGGACTTTGCTCTCCCGGTTAGCCACAGCATCGACAAGAAGGGCCGCATTTTCAACGATAGCATATGTCTCAGCAAATACCTGGCCCGGGGCAATATGACTCAGTATGGTTCGGTTGCCCCATATGTCATTGCTTTCAATGCGTACACTTCCTTCCAGAACCAGTCCCATCATATCAGTCGTGCTTCCCGCGTGCAGGATCACCTCATCCTTTGCATATTTTCTCTCTGCTGCACCCAGCGCGGCCAGAGCAGCATCAAGCTCATCATCCTCCATGCCGCGGAATACGACGGTTTTCTTAAGTTTTTTCTTATCCATAAAACCTCCGGCAAAGTTTGTAAAATGTGGTTATAACCACATACTTATAGTACACACTTTACTATACTGACATTGGATAAACAAGAGACAGGCAATAAGGAGGATGCTGTGATGATAAGGAAGATAATCCATATAGATGAGGAGAAATGCAATGGCTGCGGACTGTGCGCAGAGGCTTGCCACGAAGGGGCGATAGATATTATTGACGGCAAGGCAAAGCTGGTGAGAGAGCACTTCTGCGATGGCCTGGGCGACTGCCTGCCTAACTGCCCGACAGGTGCGATCACTTTTGAAGAAAGAGAGGCGCCTGCTTATGATGATCAGGCGGTAAAGCAGGAACAGGCGGATAACAGAGAGGCGGCAAAGAATATGACAGCAGAAGAGATAATGAAAATAGAAGATGAGAATGAAAGGCGCAGGCTGATGACAGCCAAGCTGAAAGAAGAAGGCCATGATGCACCTCCTGCCGGCGGATGCCCGGGATCAAGGATGATGCAGTTCAAAGCAGCGCAGGCAGAGGGCGCACAGGAGCAGAGCCAGGCCTGTATGAAACCTGTTTCGAGGCTCGGACAGTGGCCTTGCCAGATCAAGCTCCTGCCGGCAGAGGCACCGTTCTTCGATGGAGCAAAGTTGCTGATAGCTGCAGACTGCACAGCCTATGCTTATGCTAACATGCATGAGGATTTCATGAAGGGAAAGATCACTGTCATAGGATGCCCTAAGCTCGATGCGATAGATTACAGCGAGAAGCTTACAGACATTATCAGGAACAACGATATAAAGAGCGTGACTATAGTACGCATGGAAGTTCCGTGCTGCGGAGGGTTACAGAGAGCAGCGGAGAACGCGCTGCGTAACAGCGGAAAATTCATACCGTGGCAGGTGGTCACGATCTCAAGAGACGGAAGGATCCTGGATTAGCTTTTTCGCCGGAACATATGAAGTACTATGGATTTTTTATATACAAACCCAGTACGTAACCATGGTTACGGAAAACAAAAAATAATGAATATATAATCAAATAGGGTGCGGACGTTTCTCGTAAAATGACGCGCCCCGATTTTGTATATATAGATGTAATAATGTGCAGATTTGTAGATTGCTGAAGAAACGGAGGGATACGATGGGGTTTGTTTACAAGACTGAAGAGTTCAACAAAGTCCTCGAAGCTCTTGAAAGTAAGTACAGGATATTCGCGCCGGTGTTAAAAGTCGGAGAGGGCCGCTTCAGAGACACCGATGTGATCCGTTACGACTACATCAGCCGCATCGAAGATGCAGAGCTGGAGGAACGTTCGGATTACTCCTTTAAGGAGATCCTGATACCTCTTTCGGAGACTATGTTCTACTTTACAGAGAACGAGATAAAGGAAGCGGATTATGATGCCCGTCCTGTAATCGTGCTGATGAGAAGCTGCGATATCCATGCGGTGAAGAGACTCGATCAGATGTATACGGGTAACGGGCCGAACAACGACTGGTTCTATGAGAGACTCAGAGACAGAGTGAAATTCGCTCTGATCGGATGCGGGAAGGCGTGTCCGAACAGCTTCTGCGTAGATATGGGAAGCAATAAGACAGATGAGTATGCTTTCTCAATCGATGTGATCGACGGAAAAGTTTACTGCGATGTCAAAGATGAGGAGTTGCTTGCTGCATTTGAAGGCGCAGGCGGTGCAAAAGATAATGTTGAGCCTCGTTTTGTGACAGAGGCAGAGTTCAGGGTCGAAAGGCCGGAGGAAGTACCTATAGAGTTGTTCAAGGACTCTATGTGGGATGAGTACACCAAGCGTTGTGTCAACTGCGGCCGCTGTAACTTCGTATGCCCGACATGCACATGCTTTACAATTCAGGATATTTTCTATACGGATAACGGCAGAGTCGGAGAGCGCCGCCGTGTGAATGCTTCCTGCATGGTTGACGGATATACCGATGTGGCGGGCGGCCTGGTAATGAGAAAGACCAACGGCGAGAGAATGAGATTCAAGGTGCTGCACAAGGTGTACGACTTCAGAAAACGCTTTGGCTACGATATGTGCGTAGGCTGCGGACGCTGCGATACTGTATGCCCTGAGTACATCTCGTTTGCGAACTGTATCAACAAACTTAACGCGAGAGTGAAGGAGGTGTCAGCTAATGTGTAACTGCGGGAAAAATGAATATACACCTGTTCCTTCAAAGCTTCAGGACATTATAAAACACACAGCTCAGGAGTGGACGTTCAGATTTACTTACGTGGGAGACGTAAAGCCCGGCCAGTTTTTCCAGATCTCGATCCCGAAGGTCGGAGAGTGCCCAATCTCAGTCAGCGGAATCGGACCTGACTACGTTGACCTGACGCTGAGAGCTGTAGGAAAAGTAACGGATTATCTTTTTGAAAACTTCAAGGCAGGAGACAGCCTCTTCCTCCGCGGACCTTACGGCAATGGCTTTGATGTACATGAGTATGAAGGCGGAGAGCTGATCATCGTTGTCGGAGGTACTGCGGTTTCGCCTGTAAGAGGAGTAGTACAGTATCTGTGCGAAACTGAAAGTGCGAAAGACGTACACATGATTGCAGGATTCAAGGATCCGGGAGAGATCATGTTCAAGGCCGACCTTAAAGACTGGGCTGATAAGATCGATCTGACACTTACTGTCGATGGCGCGCCTGAAGGATATGAAGGCAATGTCGGGCTGGTCACAAAATACATTCCGGATATCCCGATCAGAGATATCAGCAAGTGCAAGGCCATCGTAGTCGGACCTCCTCCGATGATCAAATTCTCTATGATCGAGCTCGTCAAGAGAGGCCTCAGTGAAGACAACGTATGGATCTCGGATTCGAGAAGGATGAGCTGCGGGATCGGAAAGTGCGGTCACTGCCGCATCAACGACAAGTATGTCTGCATCGACGGTCCTGTATTCAAGTTCTCTGAACACAAGTCGCTGATCGATTAGCGGGAGGTGTAATCATGAACAAGACGAGTTTAGATACTAATTTAAAGAAACTGAAGAAAAACGCCTTCCGTGTTTCCAAGGTCAGAGGCGAAACAGCTTCCCGTATACGCTGTCCGGGAGGAGAGATAGATGTTGACTCGCTTCAGCGTGTCGTCGATATCGCCAGAAAATATGGTAAGGGCATGGTAAACATCACGAACCGCCAGGGATTTGAGATCCCGGGAATCGACCTGAAGGATGTTGAAGAAGTCAACAAGGCCCTTCAGCTGATCATTGAGAACAGAGGCGTCAATCAGGAAGACTATAACGGCGGATATCCTGCTTCCGGAACACGTAATGTCGTGGCTTGTCCGGGCAAACAGCTCTGCCCGTTCGCCAACTATGATACAAAGAAATTCGCGCAGGAGATAGATAAGGCTATATTCCCGAACGATCATCACGTTAAGATCGCCTTCACAGGCTGCTCGAATGACTGCGCACACACACGTCTTAATGACTTTGGTATCATCGGCATGAGTGAGCCTCAGTACAACAAGGACAGGTGTGTCGGATGTGAGCAGTGCGTCAAGTACTGCAGGAAAAGATCGGTCGGAGCCCTCAAAGTTGTAAACGGCAAGATCGAGCGTGACGCTAACAAGTGCGTAGGATGCGCGCTTTGTGTTAATTACTGCCCGACAAGAGCATGGACAAGAAGTAAGGAAGAATACTTCCGCGTCGTGCTGCTCGGGCGTACCGGCAAGAAGAATCCGCGCATGGCAGAAGATTTCATGAGATGGGCTGATCACGATACTGTGAAGAAGGTCATCTGCAATGTGTATGCATATCTTGATGAGTATCTGGACAGAGCAGCAGTCGAGAGCAAGGAGCATATTGGTTACATCGTAGACCGTACGGGATTTGAAGAATTCCTGAAATACATCATGAAGGATGTCACTCCGAATCCGAAGTGCGAGATCCAGGGACGCATTTACTGGGGCGGTAAGCGCTATGATCAGGGTAACGAGCTGAGACAGTCTATGTTCCGCTTCTCCGAAAGAGAAGAGTAGTAAGGTATCATTTTGCCTCAAAAGAAAAGAAGGGTAAGAACAAAATGTCAGAAAAGATACCTGCTAAAAATGATGAAAGCCTGAAATCGATATTACAAGGGACTGCGCTGTTCATGAATCTGAGCGAAGAGGAAATACAGCTCTGTTTCGAGTGCAGTAAGGCGGAAAGCATTTATTATGAGAAAGGCGAAATGATTTTTTCCGAGGAAGATAATCCTGCCGGCATGCCTGTGCTGATCAGCGGCTCCGTTACTCTTGGAATGGATTACTATGACGGGAAAAGAAGTATCATCGCTATCTATGAGAACAGAGGCGACGTTTTCGGCCATGAGTATATCCTCATAGGACAGAGCAAATACGGAATGTACGCGCAGGCTCAGACAAAGTCACATATTCTTATGATACCGAAAGCCTTTCTTGTAGGGACCTGTGAGCGTAACTGCGGTTTTCATTCTATTTTGATTTCGAATATGCTGCAGCTGATGGCACGTAAATCACTGACTCTCAACGAGCGGCTTGAGATAATGTCCTGCAGTACTCTGAGACAGAAAATAGCTAAGATGATATTGTTCAGTATCGGGGGAAAAGCACCCACGTCGGTTTCCATGAGCAGACAGGAAATGGCAGACTTCCTTAATACTGCACGGCCGTCTCTTTCAAGAGAACTTATGAGAATGCAGAATGACGGTCTGATAACTGTTGAAGGCAGAAAGATCACTGTAAGAAATAAGAGCGCGCTGGAAGAGCTGCTCAACTGATAGTTGAATAAAAAGAGAAAAGAAAATAGGGCTGTCGCATTTAGATAAAATGTGGCAGCCTCTTAACGTAAACAGCAGACAGCCTCAGACAGAGAGCAAGCTCTCAGTCATCAGCAGTCTGCTGTTTTGACTTTTTGCGCACAATAACACTGCGCTTTTGTTCCTCTATCCTTTATGCATTCACTTCGTAAAGATGATGTCCCAGTCTTCCCGCCTGTATCCGGCGATGCAGGTTGCCTATGTTCTGAGCTATGGCCATGAGTACACTCTCAGCATAAACATTAGCCTGACCACGGCATAGGAACTGTCTGAACTTCTGATCCTCTTTCCATAAAGCGAAGGCGCCTTCAGCCTGTATGCTTCTGTTGACCCTGAGCTGAACACCTTCATCACTTACTATCCGCTCAAGACACTCCTTGCGCTGTCTTTCGAATTTACGAGAGACACTGAGTGTTTTGAATCGCTCTTCTTCAGGGACCTTCCAGTTCTTGCCTTTGATGCATTCAGACTTGTGAGGACAGCCAAGGCAGTCATTACATCGATACACCGTTTCTTCCCGAACATATCCGGAAGCGGTTTTTCGTTTCTTTGTATAACATGCCTTCAACTGGCAGCCGTTCATGCATGTGTAGAAGTCGCCTTCGGGATCATACGGCATATTCTCTTTGCGGCTTATGTCCTTCTTGTACTTTCTTGTCTTGGAGATCTCATAGTTTGCCGGTTTGATCACGGCTGTCATTTTATGATCTTCAAGGAAGCTGTAGTTCTCCTCGCTCTCGTAACCGGCATCGGCTACGACCACGGGATATCTGTGCCCGAGAGATACTTCCAGTCCTTTGAGAAAAGGGATGAGGGTCATCGTATCTGTAGGCCGTGGAGATAATGTGAGCCAGGATATGTATCCCGAGTCTACTCCGAGCTGCAAGTTGTATGCCGGTTTCAACTGCCCGTTCAGCATCGCATCTTCCTTCATCCTCATGAACGTCGCATCCGGATCTGTCTTGGAGTAGCTGTTCCGTTCACCCAATATGCTGAGTTTTCTTGAGTATTCTTTGAGACGATCGGCAGCTTCTTCAAGTTCTTCAACATGTCTCTGAAGCTGTGGTTTTCTCTTACCGCTTCCGTGAACGAACTCGATGCCTTCTTCTTCCTTGATGCGGTACAACTGCCGGATCACCTTTTCGAGATGCTTCTCCTTGACCTGACCATGCCAGATCTTTCTCAGACCATATGTCTCTACACATTCCTGGACCAGCAATGCCATCTTATCCAGAAGCTTTGCCTGGTTCTTAGTGACGGATTTCTTCCATACGAAAGTGTATTTATTGGCATTGGCCTCGATCTTGGTCCCGTCGATGAATATCTCTTTGCCGCTTATCTCGCCAAGTTCCATGAGGTAGCTGACACTCATGGCAAGATATTTCTCCGCCACTTCTGCGAAATGGATGGATCTGAATCTTGCAATGGTCGCATGGTCCGGTGCTGACCTGCCTTCGAGCAGATACATGTAATTGATGTCTCTTTTGCAGGCTTTTTCGATGCCCCTTGATGAGTAGTTGCCTTCATGGTACGCATACAACATTATCTTCAGCATCTGACGTGGACTCACCTGATTTTCCTTGACTTTGGAATAGGTCGAATACAGATCACTAAGATCCAGTTCCTCCACAAATTGACCCAGGAGCCTCACGCAGTCGTTATCCGGAATGATATGTCCGATCTCGAGCGGAAGTTTCAGTTGATACGGCCTTGAAAACGAAGTATAATTTTGCCGTAAAATGTTTTGGATTTGCATACTAATATTTTACCATTACGTTCCGCACTCCAATAGGTGCGGAGCGTTTTGTTTTTTGATAAAA
>CADAJM010000075.1 GCA_902788245.1 uncultured Eubacteriales bacterium
AGACTGTCGATGACTGGATCATCGGGATCCTGTCGGAGACTGTCTGCTTTTTCCGAGTTAAGAGGCTGCCACATTTATCCAAATGCGACAGCCCCATTTTGTTTAAATGCTTTATGAATGCTTTAGCTGTTGAGGAGCAGTAAGCTGAATACGAGTGTAAACAGCGCTACCGTCTCTACGATACCGATTACGATGAAGTAGTTTGCGGTACCTTTTCCTGTTGCGCCGAGAGCATCAGCGGAAGCTGCAGCAGCTCTTCCCTGGAAGAGTGCGGAAAGTCCGATGGCGAGACCGCCGAAGATTCCTACACCGAGGGCCATGCCTGCATCGCAGTTAGCACCGTTGATGAAGTTCATCAGCAGGAAGCCGTAGATGGTCTGTGTAAGCGGAGCACCTGTGAACGCGATCATGATGAACGGAGCAGGTTTACCACTTGCGTAGCATTTCTTCCATGCGCCTACTGAGGACATGCCGGCAAATCCTGCTCCAAATGCAGAACCGGCAGCGGATAAACCAAGGGCAGCAGCCATACCTATAAATGCAAGATTCATATCAATTCTCCTTTTCTTAATTATTTAACTTTCTTAAATGGCTCGTAAGGGATTCCCGTCCACTCGAGACCTATCTGGCCTGAGAACTCGAGTACGTTGAGACGTACGCCGTGAACTACTACTGACAGGAAACACATGATTATGTTAAGTGCATGGCCTATAAGTACAACCACTACACCGAGTATGATCAGAGGGCCGCTCATGCCGGCCGCAATCCCGTTAAAGCTCTGTGAAATCGCAACACCGGCCATGCCGACTGCGAACAATCTGATATAACTCATTACGTTACCGAAGCAGCTGATGGTGTTGAGGAAGACCGTGAACGAATCAGCAAGTCCTGCCTTGAGTCCCTGTCCGATAGTCTTTTCAGGCGACATTCCACCGAAGAGAACTACCAGGATGAACGCTACTCCGATTGCAACAAATACCGGCATGATGTTGATCTTCTCGTGGATTACCAGGAACAGCGACAGCAGATACATTGCTACAACTGCTATCGTCCATCCCACATCGGCAACCCATGAAAGGTCTTTCTCCGGTATCTTTTTCTTTATCGAGAGAATCGATCCCAGAGCCATCTGGATTGCTCCGATGGTGAATGAGAATTTCATAATCGTGTTCTGCGGTACATCCGCTGCAAGCCCGAAAGCCTCAGGGTATGTTGCAAATGTCGGGATGACCAATGCCTTTAGGAACGGAACGTTCATTGCACTTTCCATGCCGAACCAGGTTCCCGTAACAGCACCCCATATAACCGTGGCAATCGACAGTACGTAGAGAAGGAATCTGATTACATGAGTTCCTTTCTTTGTGACCGTCAGGGCTATGGTTCCGAGGAGGATCAGCAGGCCGTAGCCTCCGTCACCTATAATCATCGCAAAGAACAGTGTGAAGAACAGGAAGAACCAAAGCGATATATCCTGTTCTCTGTATCCCGGCAGTATGCCGAGGATTTCGAACACCGGCTGGATGAACTTGGATACTTTACTGTAGCGAACCTTAGTAGGTATCTGGTCGTCATCCTCTGCTACATCTTCGATGCCATAGCCGCAGCCTTTTTCGGCAGCCATTGCCTTGAACTTATCCAGCTCGACCTCCGGAATGTATCCGGAAAGCCATACGAATTCGTCGTCGCTCTGTGCCGTGGCATTTGCAGCTGAGAAGTTCACTTCATCCTGAAGTTTGAGCAGCTGATCTTTGAAACTGATGTCGTTGACCGATGCGGCTTTGAGCGTTGCATCACAGGTCTCGATGCCGTTTCTGGCATCTTCGATTTCCTGATTCAGATCGCTTACGCTCTTTTCAGGAAGTACGAACTCGGTTGCTGCGTACTCCACAGGGAGTGCGCCGAGCACTGCAACTGTTTTTTGTTTGTCGATGTCGGCGAGGCGAATCAGTTTGACGTTTTCGTCTTCGACTGCCTGAGCGAATTCCTTTTCTCCCATGCGGTAGAAGTGGAAGTCGAAGCCTTCGTCCTTGAGTGAAGCGAGCTCCTGCGGTGAGAAATCTCCCCATGCCGAGATGCGGTCGATCTCGGTATTGGCTGCGCTTATCTCCTGATTGAAAGAAGACTTTTGCTCGAGAGCTTCGCGTACGCCTTCATACATTTTGTTGAATTCAGCATCGCTTAGGACTTCTTCGCTGCCCTTTTGCTTAGGCTCAGCATAGTCCCTGAGGGCCATCTGCGCCTGAGCCATGTTCTGGTAGCGCTCAGTCACTTCACGATCTGCACTTTGTTTTTCTGCAAGATGCACTACTCCGATATCACGGAGACCTTGTAGCATCTCTTCTTTATGAGCGGCAGATGTGACGATGTGTATCATTTTCATTTTTTCTATCATCGCTACACCTCCACCAATTTCTTCTTAGAGATTTTGCCGCGGACTACGGCCGCCGTCTGCTGGTCTCCCAGGTATACCTGGATGACTCTGATGTTCTCCTTCGCTTCAGGTATCTTGACCTTTTCAAAGAGGTTAACCCTCTGCGAAGTAGTCCTTAGCTCCTTTTCAAGCAGTTCAGTCTGCTTGCGGAGCGTCGAGACGATGGCATCGAGTCTGGCAATCTCACGAAGTTTGAAGACTGCGGTATCAACCCAGAGTGGATACTCCTCCACATCGTAATTGATGTCCTTGAAAGTCAGTTCCTCGAATGCCGGGATGGTAACACCCGCGATATTCTCGTCCTTGACTATTACTTTGTCAGGCTGCACCAGCTGGTCGAGTCTCTTCGCTTCATCGAAGATCTCGTTCTCTGCGAATACAGCTATCCAGTCGTCCAGGTCACCAATCATCTGAATGCGTTCGGCTTCCTTCTGTTCCATCTCTGCGCGGATCTTCATGATTACGGACTGCAGCTGCTGTTTTTTAAGCTGCAGCGTAGGAAGATAGCGCTGGAACTGTTTGAGGTTGTCCTTTTGCTTCTTCAGTTCGTTTTTTGTCAGTTTGATAGCCATGGACCCGCTCCTTTTTTAATTCAACGCGTCTTTGTTCGGCCATCTCTCCTGGATAAGGCTGGTCTTCATACCCGTTTCATTAGGTTCGAAGCACTCAGCGAGAATATCCCAGCCGAGATCGAGCGCGTCCTCAAGCGGTATGTTTACTCCGAGGTCCATCATCTTGGATTCGAACAGTTCACCGTATTTCAGGAGTTTGTCGTCCCACTCAGTCATCATGAATCCCATGGATTTCTTTTCAAGTGATTCTTTGTACTGAGCGTAAAGACGAATCATACCGTCCATCAGTGCACGGTGGTCATCTCTGGTCTCGCCGTTTACGTTCTGTTTAAGACGTGAGAGCGATCCGAACGGCTCGATGTGTCCGCTCTTGAGATAATACTGTCCCTCCGTGATGTATCCTGTGTTATCCGGTACCGGGTGAGTTACGTCGTCTCCCGGCATCGTGGTAACTCCGAGGATAGTGATAGAGCCCGCACCTTCGATATCTACAGCCTTCTCATAGCGTGCAGCCAGTGAGCTGTAGAGGTCTCCCGGATATCCACGGTTTGACGGTACCTGCTCCATCGTGATCGCCATCTCTTTTTGAGCATCGGCGAAGTTGGTCATGTCAGTCAGAAGCACGAGCACTCTCTTACCCTCGAGGGCGAACTGCTCAGCTACGGCAAGTGACATATCCGGCACGAGTGTGCACTCTACGATAGGGTCTGCCGCTGTGTGAATGAACATAACCGTGTGGCTCATAGCGCCGCCTTTTTCAAGCGTGTCACGGAACTCCATGTAGTCATCGTATTTGAGACCCATTCCGCCGAGAATGATTACGTCTACTTCAGCCTGCATCGCAATTCTCGAAAGCAGCTGGTTGTACGGCTCTCCGGAGATGGAGAAGATCGGCAGTTTCTGGCTCTCTACGAGTGTGTTAAATACGTCGATCATCGGAATACCCGTACGAATCATGTTCTTAGGAAGTACACGCTTAGCCGGGTTGAATGATGGTCCGCCGATAGGAATCATGTTCTCTGTCAGCGCAGGGCCGTTGTCTCTAGGAACTCCGGCTCCGTCGAAGATACGACCGAGCAGATGCTCTGAGAACGATACCATCATCGGTCTTCCGAGGAAGCGGACAGGGTCAGTTGTGCTGACACCCTGAGCGCCTGCAAATACCTGGAGAGACACAATGTCTTTATCCAGTTTGATTACGTTAGCATAGCTGTCGCCTACCAGAGCGAGGTCGCCGTTCTTGACTCCCTCGGCACGGACGGTGACAACGTTGCCGACAATTGAATCTATCTTTGTATATACTTTTTGCATATTACACCGTCCTCCTAGCTAACGACTTTCGACATGTAGAGATCAGTGATTTTCTTCTCCTGTGCGTCGAATTCTTTAGTTTCGAACTCGGTGCCGTGCCAATCGAGGAATTCCTGTCTCAGCTGGTTGAAGAAAGCTCTGATATCTTTCTTGTCTGCAATATCGTAAGTCTGCATCATAGCATCATAAAGCCTGTCGAACTCTTTGCGCTGCCTCTCAGGGACGCAGGCCTGGTCGATAGGATCGAATGAGTTCTGCTGCAGATATACAGAGTCCAGAAGTTCTCCCTTCTGATAGATGATGTAGTCGTCGTTGGAAGTACCTTCCTCACCTACTACCTTCATCATCTGGTTAACTTCCGTACTTCTGATAAGGATGGCTCTCGCCTTCTCCATACGGTCTGTGTCTACAACGCCTGTATACTTGGACCATGAATCCACCGGGTGGATGGCCGGATACTTACGGGCGTCTGAACGCTCTCTGGCAAGTCCGTGGAACGCTCCTACTACCTTCAGGGTAGCCTGTGTTACAGGTTCCTCGAAGTTACCGCCGGCCGGTGATACCGTTCCGCCGATTGTGATGGAGGAAATCGTTCCGTCTTCGAGTCTTACCTTACCTGCTCTCTCATAGAAAGCAGCGATTGAGGATTCGAGATAAGCCGGGAACGCTTCTTCGCCCGGGATTTCCTCAAGACGTCCTGACATCTCACGCATGGCCTGTGCCCAACGGCTTGTTGAGTCGGCGAGCATCAGTACATCGAGACCCATCTGTCTGTAGTACTCAGCCAGTGTTACTGCCGTGTATACCGAAGCCTCTCTGGCTGCTACCGGCATGGATGATGTATTACAAATGATGATTGTACGCTCCATGAGTGAACGTCCTGTCTTAGGGTCGATCAGCTCAGGGAACTCTTTGAGTACTTCTACTACCTCTCCGGCACGCTCTCCGCAGGCTGCTACGATTACGATGTCAACCTCAGAGTTCTTGGCTTGCATGTGCTGGAGTACTGTCTTTCCTGCTCCGAACGGTCCCGGGGTGCAGAATGTTCCGCCCTTGGCTACCGGCAGGAAAGCATCGATACAGCGAATTTTCGTTACCAGTGGTTCTGACGGTCTGAGTTTCTCTTCATAGCATTTTACTGCCTGTTTGATCGGCTGTGTGAATACCATCGAGAGATCTCTCGTCTCGTCTTTGTCGTTAACTATTGTGCAAACCGTATCATGGACGTTGTAAGTACCTGCTTTTTTGATGGACTTAACTTTCCAGTCATCTCCCTTGAGAGTGAAAGGAACCATGATGTGGTTGGTAAAGAGGCCTTCCGGCACTGTGCCGACTGTGCTGCCTGCTTTAACGTGGTCGCCTACTTCTACCGTAGGTGTAAATTCCCAGTCTTTATCCGGAATAGCTTCCAGATATACACCTCTGTCCAGGAAGAAACCGCACTGCTCGGCTAATTGCGGCAGCGGGTTCTGAAGACCGTCGAATACCTGTGTCAACAGTCCCGGACCCAGATCTACGGACATGAGCTCTCCTGTGAACTCTACTGCATCACCGACCTTAATTCCGTCGGTCATCTCGTAGATCTGCATGCTTACTTCCCCGTTGTTGATTCGAATTACCTCTCCTTTGAGGCGCTTGTCGTCAACGAGGATGTAACCAACTTCGTTCTTTCGAACCGAGCCGTCGAAGTCAACTTTTATGAGGTTGCCGTTGACTCCGGCTACATATCCTGTTTGTACTTTCATAAATAACTCCTGTTATGTTACAAGCTGTATACGCGCTGCTGTATTCCCTCGAATAGGGAGTTGAATTCAGCCTTGCCCTTCTCGTGCTCGAAGCAGCTCAGGCGTTCAAGCAGTTTTAACTTGATTGCATATCCGAAGAGCACATGGTCATCGAACATATGCAATCCCACCAGTGAGTCCAGATTCTCAAACTCGTACTCGAGCAGAAGTCTCTCGGCTTCCAGCGGATTCTTTGCTGAAAGTGCGGAAGACACTACCTGAGTTATGAATCCGTCCTTGTCATATGCGGACGAGTAGTTCTTTCCGAGGTTGACACTTCTCTGGTAGCTCAGCTCTTTGTTTAACATTCCGTAGAATTTGGACCACTCGTCTACGAGAGGACCCTCCGTGGAGTTAAGAGTGAGATTTTCGAGAATTTCGTAATCTTTATCACTTACGTTTGATTGGCAGAGTGTCAGGAATTCATCGTATGTAATAGGTAAATCCCCGTCAGCTCTGAGTTCAGGCAGGCTTGCTATCAGATAATAATATGAAGCCATACTCTGCCTCCTTCTTCTTTACTGGAAGTCCAGATCTCTGAAGTAAGGCATCAGCATCTCCATGATTCCGTCATCCGAGCAATCGAAATATCCGGATCCATCCTTGGATGCGAGACGGAAACCGGTCTGTACTCCTTTGGTAGGTCTGATCTCCAGTCCGTCTTTGATCTCCTTGGCAAGCTCTGACTTGAGAGCATCGCTTACCTCGGCGACTTCTGCAACGCAATCTGCAACATTCTCACCGGCAACTGCCGCACGGATCAGTTTGCCAAGTCCGTCTCCTGAAAGCGCTTTACCGATATTCGTCTTGAGAATCTTTTCAAACTCTCCCTGAATCTCGGTTTTGAATGCCAGAACAGCATCTCTCTTCGCTTGCTCTGCGCTGACCTCAGCACTCTCTTTAAGGATGTTGATTTCCTTCTCGGCAGTGTCTTTGTACTGCTGTGCTTCGTTCTTTGCAGTGCTAACGATAGAGTCGGCTTTCTTCTTAGCTTCAGCCAAAATAGCTTCAGCTTCGGCATTTGCCGCCTCCACCCCTTCTTTGCGGATAGAGGAAACAAGGTCTTGAATTTGTAATTCCATAGGCCCCTCCTGTGTTGGAACAATACCTTAATCACCGAAAACTCATAAATTGTTTATATTTTATCATACTGATATTATGTTTGCCCACACATTTTTAGCCATGGGTAATGCATTTTTGAGCATACGCAAGGCTCTTAATTCATGGCAAACAAACCAGCAGAGATAACATAGAAAATGACCATGCTTGCGGCCAGTACGATGGCCAGCACCTTGGCTGCTGTTTCAAGGCGTTTTCTCTTCTTTTCGTATTCACTGAGCTCGCTGTACGGAGTCTCTTTCTTCTCTTTTTTTTCGCCTTCCTTCGGGACGAAGTTTCCTTTGCTATACTTATTAGCCATTTGATATTCTCCTTCTTATTTATGA
>CADAJM010000076.1 GCA_902788245.1 uncultured Eubacteriales bacterium
ACGGTACCCCGTGCGTTCACTGACGTTTGAAATAAGAACCTTAAATGCATCAGTATCTTTATGCAGCTTCATTATCCACTCCACTTTCTCCGGCTACGCTAGCCAGCTTCTTAATAGTCCCAAGGTTGTAATACTTGTCAGCAAAGGCTAGAAGCGTGCTATACTTCAATTCTTTTTTATTAATATACTCTGCAAAATATCTATATGGTTTCTCCACATCTACCGGAAATTTGTCTACGATATCAATGGCATCGAGTATCATCAGATACTCAATATTGTTCTGATTTATCTTCGTCTTTGGAGGTTTAACCCAGACATCGAGTTTCTTATCCTTTCTCCTGCATTCATAGGAATGGTTAGACACTATCTCTCGCTGATTAGGCAACTGAGTGGTAAGTCCGAGTTTGTATAGTGCGTATGCTCCATATTCATAACCATTATTGTCTTTCAAATATCTATCTCTTATAATAGCGTCCTTATCTATTCTTGTTTCTCCAATCTAAGATTAGGAATCTCGCTGTTATCAATAATTCGCTTAATAGCAACTGAAACTGCGGCATGAGCTTTTGCATTTGAAATACGATAATCAGCTACCATTTCAATTGCTAAGTCTGCAAGATATATAGGCATGCCGATTCTATAATCACATATTCTATCTTTTATGTAGTCTTTATACGTTTTCATTGCCTCATAGTTCTGATATTTATTTTTCGTTTTCTTTTTTTCATTTACGTAAATTATATATCACCCTCTCAGCCCCGTCAACTATAATTGTTACTATCACAGTCTTTTGTTATCTATAGCAGAAAAAGCTTGATTCACCCTATTGCATTTACATAAAGGCGATGTGTATAATCCAATAGGATAAATACAGGGGAGCTTGTGTCTGCAGGCTGAGAGGAAGTAATCAAACTTCGACCCTATAACCTGATGCGGATAATGCCGCCGTAGGAAGTCATACTAAAGCTTTTTTACGGGAGGCATTCGAGAGATTGTCTCCCGTTTTTTACGGCTACAAATCCGGCATTCTGTAACGATAAGGAGGAAAAATGTTTCAGAACAGCTTTGAAAACGTACGAAAGAATTGCCCGTTAATTCACAACATAACCAACTATGTAACAGTCAACGACTGTGCAAACATTCTGCTCGCTTGCGGCGGATCGCCGATCATGTCTGATGACAAGGACGAGGTTGCCGAAATCACGACAATCTGCTCAGGCCTGAATATTAACATCGGTACGCTTAACAAGCGCACTATTGAATCCATGCTTATTGCAGGCAAAAAAGCCAACCAGCTGGGACATCCGGCAGTGCTGGATCCCGTGGGAGCCGGCGCATCCAAACTCAGAACAGATACAGCTATGCAACTTCTAAAAGAAGTAAAATTCACAGTTATCCGCGGTAACATCTCTGAGATCAAGACTATGGCTTCAGGCAGCGGCACGACAAAAGGTGTGGACGCTGATGTTGCCGACAAGGTGACTGAAGATAATCTTGACGATGTAGTTTCTTTTGCAAAGGCCTTTGCTAAGAAGACCGAATCAGTTATCGCCATTACCGGTGCCATCGACATCGTAGCAGACAGCGAAAAAGCCTATTGCATCCGAAACGGTCATCCTATGATGTCTTCCATCACAGGAACAGGATGCCAGCTTTCCGCCATGACTGCAGCCTTTGTAACAGCTAATCCGGATCAGCCTTTGGAAGCTGCGGCTGCGGCTGTGTGTGCCATGGGATATGCCGGTGAAGTCGCTCACAGCAGACTTAGCGATATGGATGGGAACTCTACCTACAGAAATTACATCATCGATGCGATATACAACATGACCCCGGAGATGCTCGAGAAAGGCTCAAAATATGAAGTGCGATAAAAAAGCAATGCTGCTCTACGCAGTCACGGACAGAGCCTGGGTAGGAAAACAAAGCCTATACGAGCAGGTCGAATCCGCCCTTAAAGGCGGAGCAACTTGTGTTCAGCTACGCGAAAAAGAACTGGACGAAGAGAGCTTTCTGAAAGAAGCTATGGAGATCTCTGCGCTGTGCAAACAGTACGGAGTCCCCTTTTTCGTCAACGACAATGTTGATATAGCAATTAAGTGCAAAGCGGATGGTATTCATGTCGGACAGGAAGACATGGAAGCTGCGCAGGTTCGCCGGAGAGTCGGAGATGACATGATTATCGGAGTTTCCGTGCACTCTGTGGAAGAAGCTCTGGAAGCCGTCAGAAACGGTGCTGATTGTCTCGGCCTAGGCGCTGTATTCTCTACATCTACGAAAACAGATGTAGACCTCCTTCCGAGAGAAACCCTGCGTGACATCTGCGACGCCGTTGATATTCCCGTTGTTGCAATCGGCGGTATCAATAAATCAAATATATCTCAGCTTGCCGGTACGGGCATCGACGGCGTTGCACTCGTAAGCGCTATTTTCGCAGCTAATGACATCGAAAGCGAATGCCGAGAGCTTCGCAAACTATCGGAAGATATGGTGAACGCATGAATATAAAGTGTGCAATCTTCGACTTCGACGGAACCCTCTTTGACTCCATGTTTTTCTGGGATAGCGTTGGTGAAATCTACCTCAGTTCGCTTGGATTGAAGGCTAAGCCGTCATTCCGTGAAGATATAAGAGCAATGAGCCTTTATCAGGCGGCTTGTTACGTGCGAAGAGAATATGAGCTATCTCTTTCCGAAGAGCAGATTATGGCAGGCATCAATCAGACTCTCGAGCATTTTTACATCCATGAGGTTATACCAAAACCGGGAGTTATCGAATTCTTGGAGCGTATGAAAAAAGCAGAGATTCCGATGTGTATTGCGACAGCGACCGATAGATACCTGATCGAAGCGGCTCTTTGCAGATGCGGGATGGAACAGTATTTTGAAACAATACTCACCTGCGGCGATATTGGACACGGTAAAGATGAACCCGTCATCTTTCAAAAGGCTATGGAGCATTTTGACGCTGACCGCAGCAGCACTCTTGTTTTTGAAGATGCCATCCATGCTATGCAGACTGCCAAGGCTGACGGCTTTACTGTAGTAGCCGTATACGACAGCAGCGAGAAGAGACAGGACGAAATCCGCGATTTAGCAGATTGCTATATTGAGGATTTTAAACATACTGAAGGATTTTGGAACTACATTTCGACTGAATGAGTCGAAAGTTTCAAGCGGCAGATTGGGGGCACCACCTTATGCCGCTATATAAAACAATGCTGATAATTGAAAGGAGTAATTAGTATGAAAATGCATACAGCATTGACCATTGCGGGAAGTGACTGCAGTGGAGGCGCCGGTATTCAGGCAGATATGAAAACAATGACCATGAATGGTGTTTATGCCATGAGTGCAATCACCGCACTTACAGCACAGAACACAACCGGCGTGAGAGCAATTCAGGAATCAACACCGGATTTCCTGAAACAACAAATTGATGCAGTATTCGAGGATATTTATCCCGACGCCGTAAAAATCGGCATGGTATCGTCTGTCGAACTGATTCGTGTGATAGCGGACAGGCTCAGATACTACGATGCAAAGAATGTGGTCGTTGACCCTGTAATGGTAGCAACTTCAGGTTCTGCTCTTATGAAAAACGATGCAGTGCAGGCCCTGATTGATGAATTATTTCCCGTTTCAACGCTTATAACACCGAACATCCACGAAGCCCGTGTGCTCTCCGGTCTCAGCATTGAAACGAAAGAAGATATGGAGACTGCTGCAAAGCAAATCGGAGACAATTGTCACTGCGCTGTCCTGCTCAAAGGCGGCCACAGTGTTAATGATGCAAATGATCTGCTTTACGCAAACGGAGAATCTCTTTGGTTCAGCGGCAAACGCATTGACAACCCAAACACCCACGGCACGGGATGTACCCTTTCCAGCGCTATCGCATCCAACCTTGCCAAAGGATTTACCCTGACTGAATCCGTTCAGAGAGCAAAGGATTATATCTCCGGTGCGCTCTCGGCTATGCTCGATCTCGGCGAAGGTTCCGGCCCTATGAATCACGCCTTTGACCTTCAGGGAGAGTTTGCAAAGGAGGTGCAGTAAAATGGAAGAAAGACGCACTTCTGTATTTGAGAACGGCCTGATTTGGTTCGGTGCCGCAGTCTCTATTGCTGAGATTATCACCGGTACATACTTCGCCCCTCTCGGATTTACAAAAGGTTTGACAGCAGTATTAATCGGTCATATCATCGGCTGCACCATGCTCTTCTTAGCCGGACTGATCGGCGGAAAAGTTCGAAAAAGTGCGATGGAAACCGCCAAAATGAGTTTCGGAAACAAGGGCGCATTGCTCTTCTCAGTGCTTAACATCATTCAGCTCGTGGGTTGGACGGCTATTATGATCTTTGACGGCGGGCTTGCGGTAAACGGTATTTTTGACATCGGTAACTGGCTTTGGTGTCTCGTCATCGGTGCGTTGATAGCACTTTGGATCATGATAGGAATCAAAAACCTTGGCAAAGTAAACATTGTCGCAATTGGCGCATTGTTTGTACTGACGATCATACTCAGCTTCGTGATTTTCGGAAGCGGCAGTGCACTTAATGTCAGCGGCGAAGGCATGACTTTCGGTGCTGCTGTTGAGCTTTCAGTCGCTATGCCCCTCTCCTGGCTTCCTTTGATCAGCGACTACACCAGAGAGGCCAAGGAGCCTGTCAAGGCCACGGCGGCCAGCGCAGTCACATACGGCGCAGTCAGTTGCTGGATGTACATCATCGGCATGGGCGCTGCCATCTTTACAGGCGAATCTGACATTGCTCAGATAATGGTAAAAGCCGGCCTCGGTATTGCCGGACTTCTGATCATCGTATTCTCAACTGTTACAACCACCTTCCTCGACGCGTATTCTGCCGGTGTATCCAGCGAATCTCTGTCAGCAAAGATTAACGGTAAATGGTTTGCTCTTGCGGTAACCGTCATCGGTACCCTTGGCGCAATATTCCTGCCGCTTGCCGATATAACAGAGTTCCTGTACTTCATCGGCTCCGTATTCGCACCGATGATTGCTATCCAAATCGCCGACTTCTTTATACTGAAACAAAGCACGGAAACAGATGCATTCAATATCTGCAATCTGATAATCTGGTTTATAGGATTTGTGGTTTACAGACTTCTGATGAGAGTTGATATAATAGTCGGGAACACCCTACCCGATATGCTTATCACGATTGCGCTCTGCATCGTTGCAGCCAAGATCGGAATAAAAGAACGGAGATGATTTAATTTGAAAAGATGTGTAATTGTAGGCGGCGCAGGCATAAATAACTATGACCTCATCCGTGAGACGCTCTGCGCTGATGACTATATGATTTACTGTGACAGCGGTCTGAAGCATTTGTCTGAGCTGCAGACAAAGCCGGATTTAATTGTCGGCGATTTTGATTCTCATGAGAATCCCCATCTTGACGTGGAGACCATAGTACTTCCCTGCGTAAAAGACGATACCGACACGGTGTTTGCGGTCAAAGAAGCAATCAAAAGAGGCTTCGACGACTTTCTGTTAATTGGTGTTGTCGGAGCCAGGCTCGACCACACTCTTTGTAATGTGTCTCTCCTACTCTACCTCGATTCCCTCGGGAAGACCGGCTGCATCATCGACGATTATTCCGAAATGGAAATCGTATCAGGCAAACCGGCTTTCATCGATGATCAGTATTCGTTTTTCTCCCTGCTGAATATCACAGGCTTTGCCAAAGGCATCACCATCACAGGAGCAAAGTATGAACTTTCCGATGCAGAGATCACCTGCGAATACCAGTACGGAGTAAGTAACGAAGTTACGCCCGGTGAGACAGCGAGCGTATCAGTAGCAGACGGGAAATTGCTTCTAATCAAAATCCGAAAATGATAAATCTATGATATCTAAATACAATTAGGCTGTAGAAAAGCAACGGAGGTGCAGCATGGCTGTATATACCAAAATTAAAACTTACCAAACCGTAGGACATATGGGTATGATTGATGTAACAGGCGATTTTCAGAGTGCCGTCGACGAAGCAGTGGCTGAGAAAGGAATAAAGGACGGAATCATTACGGGGTTTACTACAGGCGGCGTTGCGGGATTGACTACGCTGGAGTTTGAGCCCGGACTGGTTAAACATGATCTGAAAGAAGCCCTCGATGTGTTTTCCCCTTACCTTAATGAAAACGGTCAGGTAATTCACTATCACCACCATGACACATGGCACGACGACAACGGTTCATCACACATAAAGTCCGCCCTACTTTCTCCGTTTATCACCATCCCGTTTGTCGATGGCAAAATCACTATCGGACCATGGCAGAATTTGACCCTCGTCGAATGCGATACCCGCAACCGCACCAGAGACATAGTCTTTCAGGTTATGGGAGAATAAAGCAAGCAAAGCGTACACTTACGTCAAATCTAGCGGTGCTTCAACGCCTGAAGAACTCAGGGAGGCCAACCGCAAGGTAAGATAAAGGACAGATTAATTAAGTCATAATAAGAGACCTCGGACAGTCGTCCGAGGTCTTCTGTATGTTCTCATTACTCCGATCTGTATACAAGGGCTCCATCCTCTGCGTCGCAAATCAGTTTGCTTCCATCGAGTATATTGCCTCTTATTATGCCTTCTGCAATCTCGGTTTCCACATGTTGCTGCAGATACCTCTTGATTGGTCTGGCGCCGTAGTGAGGGTCATATGCTTCGTCAGCAATGAAATCAAGTGCCTTATCTGTAATTTCAAGACTTATGTCTCTATCCTCGAGTCTCTCCCTTATATCCTTGAAGGTGAGCTCGATGATGCCCTTTATCTGCTCTTTGGTGAGCGGACTGAAGAGTATGATGTCGTCTATACGGTTTAAGAACTCAGGTCTGAAGTTTGCACGAAGCTGTCCGAGCACGCTTTCTTCGACTTCCGCGTCTATAGTTCCGTCGTCCTTCATATGTTCTATCAGGTCCGCGCTTCCGATATTGGATGTCATGATTATTATGGTGTTTTTGAAATCCACCGTGCGTCCCTGGTTGTCCGTCAGGCGTCCGTCGTCGAGCAATTGAAGCAGTATATTGAACACATCCGGATGCGCCTTTTCAATCTCATCAAAGAGCACTACGCTGTACGGTTTTCTCCTGACAGCCTCGGTCAGCTGACCTCCCTCGTCATATCCGACATATCCCGGAGGCGCTCCGACGAGTCTGGACACTGAGTGTTTCTCCATGTATTCGGACATATCTATTCTGATCATATTGCGCTCGGTATCGAAGAGCGACTCGGATAGGGCTTTGGCAAGTTCTGTCTTACCAACGCCCGTAGGACCGAGGAATATGAAAGAACCGATAGGTCTGTTCTCGTCCTTGAGCCCTGCCCTGGCGCGGAGTATTGCCTCAGATACCGCCTTTACTCCCTCTTCTTGTCCGATTACTCTCTTGTGAAGTATGTCCGGGAGACGCAGGAGTTTATCGCGCTCTGTCTCCACGAGTTTGCTTACAGGAATTCCGGTCCACGCGGAAATAACCTCTGCAATTTCGTCCTCGGTAACCTCTTCCTGAAGCATCTTCTCTTCGCTTTGTCTTTCGGCTATTTCTTTCTTTTCCTCGAGTTGTTTCTCGAGGTCAGGCAGTACACCGTATTTCAGCTTGGCGCCCTTCTCGTAGTCCGCCATTCTCTCGGCATCCTCTATCTCGAGGTTAATATCCTCAATTTGCTTCTTAATCTCTTTGACATCGAGTATAACCTTCTTTTCATTCTCCCACTGAGCCGTCATTCCCTCGCTCTTTTCCTTTAGATCTGCAAGCTCTTTTTCAAGCATCTCAAGTCTGGCTTTGGAGCCTTTATCCTCCTCTTTGCTTAGGGCCTGCTTTTCAATCTCAAGCTGCGTTATCTTGCGGCTCAGCTCGTCGAGTTCGGACGGCATCGAGTCGATTTCAGTACGTATGCGCGCTGCGGCCTCGTCCATGAGGTCGATGGCCTTGTCCGGCAGATATCTGTCGGATATGTATCTGT
>CADAJM010000077.1 GCA_902788245.1 uncultured Eubacteriales bacterium
ATCGGCATCTTTTATCCGCAGTTTACGCTCTATCCGTTTGCCCTTGGGACTCTTATTACGGACAACTGGGTCACCGGTATCTACGCCGGCATCGCCTTCTATACCTTTCTCACACTTCTTAATACGTACCTTGCGGTGCGGCGCATGGACGGATCCAGAGAGCAGGCATTTCTGACGGCCCTTCTCTATGCGTTCTGCAGCTATCGGTTTTTCGATGCGTTTACACGGTTTGCCCTCGGGGAATATCTCTCGATGACATTCCTGCCGCTTGTCCTGTACGGGTTTTATGCGGTGTTCTTTGGCCGGAAGCGGGACTGGTGGGTTCTGGGGCTTGGCATGGGACTCCTTCTCTGGTCCCATGTGCTGAGTCCGTTTCTTACCGTGCTCTTCCTAATTCCGGTGGGCGTGGTGTCCCTGTTTTTCATGAAAGAGAAGGCGGCAAGACTTGTGCGGCTTCTTCCGGCAGCAGGGCTGGCGCTCCTTGTCGGTGCCGTGTTCTGGATTCCGATGGCAGAGCAGGAGACGGCGCAGACCTTTGAACAGCCGTCCCCCTATGAGCTTGCACAGATGGCACTTCATCCGCTGCAGCTGCTGTCTTCCTCCTTCCGCAATCACTTCTACGACATGGACGTGAACGGGAACGTCTACAACATCGGCATCGTCCTGATGGCAACGGCGATCGCAGGACTGTTCCTCTGGCACTTCATGAGCGTTCGCTGCAGGGTGACCTGGCTTCTTGGGTGCGCTGCCGTGGTGCTGTCCACCACGGTGATTCCCTGGAGATATCTGCAGAACACGCCCATCAGCCTGATCCAGTTTCCCTGGCGGTTCCTGATGCTGGCAAGCCTGTTTCTGTCCTGTGCTGCAGGGGAGATGGTCTGCACGATTCCGGGCAGGGCTGTGAGACGCCACGTCCTTTCCGCGGCACTTGGCGCTGTGGTCCTTGTCCTGTACTTTGGTTCCGTATGCGGGTATCTGTCAGTAAACGGTGCGATCCACACGCATCTGACGGCAGAGGATGATATCTGTGAGGAGGAAGCGAGCATTTCGGAATATCTTCCGGTCGAAGCAGAAGGGCAGGTCGAGGATCTGAAAAATCATATGGCCGTGCTGGACGGTGTCAGAAAGAGTCTTTCGCCGGAGACGATACAGTCCGGTGTGAATACGCAGATCTACACCGATCCGGATCTTGTGGAAGCGGATACCGCAGAGCTTCCGGCTGCCTGGTACAAAAATCTCCATGTCTATCAGAAGGTGGGAGAGGATCTGGTGGAATGCCTGGTCAGGAAGTCCGCCCGTGGCATGGTGGAAGCAGATCTTTACGGAGACGGCGTTGTTTACCTTGTCTATGAACCGTCCTTTGCCGACCATCTGAGTGATGCCTGCGAGCGGAAGGTAAGTCATACGCTCGAAGAAGTCTGCTACCTGTGGTGTCTCCGGCATGATTTGGTCTCTCATGACCATGATCTCTGCCGACCCCGGTACGAACATGTCGAGGATATAGCGTCTTTCGTTGCTTGGATTTTTGCCGTCAAGGTTTTCGTTGTTCCACTCGATGAGGCCGAACTGTCCGAGTGCCTCGAGAACTGTTTTGAGGTGCTCATCGTCATAACCTGTGAGATCCTTCATCTTTGCGAAAGTCCTTGGTTTGCGTTTGCCCATCTTGAGCGCTGTGTCGAGGCAGTCGTCGGCGACGTTCTGTCCGTAGCGTCTGACGACATACTGGTAACCACAGTCAATTCCCCAGTACTCAGGCGAATCCTGGGATACTTTCTCAAGACCAAGCAAAACATCCTTGCGATCGGTGATGATCTTTGCGAGTTTGAAGATCTTCTCGTCGCGAGTCAATACTTTCTTTGCTTTTGCCATCTTTCCCTCTCTTTCTTGTGACAATTTATACTTGTGTAATTAATACCTACTTTGCTGTGATTCCGTTGACGAGGATGTAGGCTACATCTGCCAGAGCCTCTTTGTACGAAATCCCATTTTTGACGAGCACGTCTCTCTGGAAGAACTGCTCGATGGTCGACCTGAACATCGTTTTGAAGATAGGGATGGAGACATATCTCAGAGAGCCTTCCTCGATTCCCTGCAGCAGGAGAGTCTCGATGGCTTCCCAGTATTTCTCACGACATTTCTTCCAGTGTTTATACACGGAAGGGTATTTCTCCTTGAGTACGTGCAGCTGGCTCAGGTCGTTGTTGGTATATCTGTCAGGGACAAGGCTGATAATTGCCATGAGCTTATCCGGTATTGAGAAGTACTCGTTGTTGACGATTTCCTGTTCATCAGCGAGTGCGTCATCAAAAAAACGGTCGATTGTTTCAATCATAATCGATCGCTTGTCTTTGAATACCGTATAGATAGTTTTCTTGCTCATGCCTAAAGAATGCGCAAGGTCATCCATGGTGAACTTAATGCCCTTGGAGTCAAACAATTTAGCTGCTTCATCGAGAATGCGAGTACGTAGTTCTTTCGCTGCGTCTTTAGTCATTTTCATCCCTCAGATAATGATGCGGAAACTATTTTGCTAGTTTCCGTTTCCTATTGCTTAAATTTTATCATCCGCATATATGTAAAACAAGGCTTTCTACATATTAATGTATGTATTTTTATGTACTTTATGCGAGCGATTAAAAGCAGCAGAGCGCTATTTGAAAATCATCGTTCCGAAATCTTGAGTTCTGTGGAAATTAGGTTTTTCCGTCAAGATGGGACTCCATGCGAGATAATGCTTGCAGGCGGTCTTATCTCCGCACTTGTAAATATTGGCCTTGAGAGTACCGGCGAATTTATAAGCCGGATAAAAGATTTGTATAAATGAGAGAGGTATTCTGTAATATACTTCCCATCCGTCTTCGGTCCTACCGCTTCTGATATCGAAAAGCTCAGTGAAATCGAATCGGTAAAGCGCGGTGTTATCCGATGCGTTATGACCGAATCCGACATACAGACAGCCGTTAGGATTGATTTCAAAGTTGAAGTAGCGATCCTCCGGCATGAAAAAGAATTCCATGCAACTGTCCTCATAGACCGAAGAAAGAGGCTCTGTATGCTCTGCGCGGATATCCTTTTCGACAGCCCTCAGATGAACGTACAGATTATCTTCGTCATAGCAGAACTGAGCGAAGCAGCGTACTCCGCAGTCAGGCTTCCAGAGAATTTGATCCACCTCAAGCTGAGGGATGTCAGCCCAATCAATATTTCCATTAACAGCTGTGATGTAATATTCTTTCATTGTTGATTCTAATTATAGTATTTTTTTGAAAGGGAGGAAATAAAACGGATAATAAGTTTGATGAAAAATTACTGGAATTAAGAGCGCATAACGGTTATAATTGAAAACGCCGACGCAGTAGCCGGCGCATATATGAGGTCTATTAGCTCAGTTGGGAGAGCGACAGGGTGACAACCTGTAGGTCATTGGTTCAAGTCCAATATAGGCCACCAAGCAAGCCGCAAGGAATTGCGGCTTTTATCATTGCATTTTTATTGGACTGAAACTGATGATATAATGACTGCCGAAAAACTACCTAGAATACTCCTCGGAATTATGAATGAAATGTGTCAACAGTGTTGTCACATTTGGATTATGTGAGAATGATATGGGCAAGAATAAACACAGATTAAATATTGTATTATCAAAAACAAGCACCAAGATCGGTGGCATGATTAGGACTGTAATAGGCGGCGATTACAATCACTGTTCTTTTTATATCGATGATGAAATAGATAGCGTTTACGGGTTCTCGAGAAAATACCGCAAACTATGGTATACAGGATGCTTTACACAAGAGAACCCTATTTATTATGATGATTATCTTGTGTATCAGATTCCTCTCTGTGATGAACAATATGAACAACTTGTGAAGAGAATAGATGATATGAATGAGAATATACGCATGTATAATTACATTTCTGCCATGCTGATTCCGGCAAACATTCCGGTGGCTTCTGAAGGAAGTTTTATATGCAGCACATTCGTTGCAGATCTCATAGATAAATATACGGAAATTGGATTAAAAAAGGACAGGCATCTTCATAGGCCAATGGATATACTTGAAATAATGAATGACTATGAGGAAAAGGGTATAGTGACACGAGTAAATGTGCGCTTGCCTGAAAAAGAAGAAACACCACTCGACTTCCAGGAAGTATTCAAAGATTGGGAGGATTCTGTAAAGAATGTAACCGAAAGGAATATTGAAAATATGAACAGTGCTTTAAATGATTACGAAAGATGGCTGAGAGATATCATTAACGACGCCGAGGAAGTATGGAAATAGCGAGAGATCATTCCTATGTGCAGTACACATGCGATTGACAGTGCTTACTAAGTGTAATACAATGTCATACGGGAGGTGATATTATGTTATCTGTGAGATTAACACCTGAGGACGAGAGACTGATAAAAAGATATGCCGAATTCAATGACATGACTGTTTCTGAGTTCGTGAGGAAAGCAACCATAGAGCGAATCGAAGAGGAATACGATCTCGAGATTTTAAAAGAGTATGAAGAAAGACGTGCTAACGGAGCTCTAAAGACCTACAGCCACGAGGAGGTTTTGAATGAGCTATTCGCTTAGGTATGATGAAAAGGCATTAAAGCAATTAAAGAAAATGGACAGAAGTGTCCAAAAACTCATCACCAGCTGGATAGAAAAGAACTTAATTGACACAGAAAATCCAAGATTGCATGGCAAGGGCTTATCCGGTGATAAAAGTGGTTATTGGAGATATAGAGTCGGAGACTACAGAATTCTTGCTGATATTAGAGATGATGAGATCATAATCATTATTGTAGAGATTGGCCATCGCAGGGAGATTTACAAATAGAGCGAGAATGAAAGCATGGCGACTCCGCCTCTTATGATATATACTTTATTACGGTGTTGATGCATGAAAGACGTTTCATTTCAGGATATTACAAGGAGGTGCAAGTATGGCTGGAGGCAATGCCGCAAAGATGTGGGCGCTGATAAAAGAAAAGCCTGAGGAAGGCCTTTGGATGAGGCAGGTGCCGGTCCCGGAGGTCGGACCGAACGACGTTAAAATAAAGATACATAAGACGGCCATATGCGGCACTGATGTACACATATATGAGTGGAACAAGTGGGCGCAGGAGACTATCCCTATCGGCATGACCGTCGGCCACGAGTACGTCGGTGAGATCTGCGAGATAGGTTCTGCTGTCCGTGGATATAAGATAGGAGATCTCGTATCCGGAGAGGGTCACATCACCTGCGGCAAATGCAGAAACTGCCAGGAGGGAAGGAAGGAGTACTGCAAAAATGCCAAGGGCGTAGGAGTAAACAGGCCTGGCGCATTTGCCGAATATCTTGTAATACCTGCCCGAAATGTATGGCCTTGCAATCCGAATATCGAAGAGGAACTCTATGCCATATTCGATCCTTTCGGAAACGCAACTCATACGGCACTTTCCTATGAATGTCTAGGGGAGGACGTGCTGATTGCAGGTGCAGGCCCTATAGGTGCGATGGCGGCAGCCATAGTCAATTTTGCGGGCGCAAGGAATATAGTAGTAACGGATTTCAATGACTACAGACTCGATCTCGCACTTAAGATGGGTGCTACAAGAACGGTCAATCTCAGCAATGAGACGCTCGATGAAGTTATGGAAGAACTCGGAATGACGGAGGGTTTTGACATCGGCCTTGAGATGTCGGGTAGTGAAGCCGCGCTCAACGATATGATTCATAGGATGGTAAACGGCGGCAAGATAGCGCTGTTGGGACTTCAGGAAAGCTCCGCCAATGTGGATCTCGAGAGGGTCATATTCAACGGCATCACCATGAAGGGCATATACGGACGTAAGGTTTGGAACACCTGGATTAAGATGACCATGATGATTCAGGCGGGACTGGATATAAAGAACGTCATAACACACAGGATAGACGTTAGAGATTTCGAAGAAGGATTTGAGACCATGCTGTCCGGGCAGTCGGGCAAAGTCGTAATGGATTGGTCGCATGTAAATGAGCAGTAGGGAGGATAATATGAACCGCAAAGAAATACTTGCAGGATACAAAAAGACTGTAGATGACATAAAAGAAGCAGGGCTTTTCAAAGGAGAAGCACCGCTGGTATCGCCTCAGGGTTCGCACGTAAAACTCGATGACGGACGCGAGATGCTCTGCATGTGCGCAAACAACTACCTCGGACTCGGAGATAACAAGCGCCTGATTGAGGCGGCGAAGAGGACGTATGATGAGAGAGGCTACGGCGTAGCTTCGGTAAGATTCATCTGCGGAACCCAGGACATCCATAAAAAACTCGAGCGCAAGATCTCGGAGTTCCTCGGAACGGATGATACTATTCTCTATTCATCCTGCTTTGATGCAAACGGCGGACTTTTTGAGACCCTGCTCGGAGAAGAGGATGCTGTAATCTCAGATGAGCTGAACCACGCATCCATCATCGACGGCGTGAGACTTTGCAAAGCTAAGAGATACAGATACAAGAATAACGACATGGAAGACCTTGAAGCCAAGTTGAAAGAGGCTGACGCTGCCGGCGCTAAGGTTAAACTGATTGCGACCGATGGAGTTTTCTCCATGGACGGCATCATCTGCAACCTCAAAGGCGTATGCGATCTCGCAGATAAGTATGAGGCTCTCGTAATGGTAGACGACAGCCATGCAGTGGGATTTGTCGGAGCTAAGGGACACGGCACAGCTGAGTACAACGGAGTAGAGGGCAGAGTGGACATCATAACGGGCACGCTCGGGAAAGCCCTCGGCGGAGCATCCGGCGGATACACATCGGGCAGGAAAGAAATCATAGACCTGCTCCGCCAGAGAAGCAGACCGTATCTCTTCTCGAATTCAGTGGCGCCTGCCATAGTCGGAGCCAGCCTCGAACTTCTTGAAATGCTGGGTGAAAGCACGGAGCTCAGAGACCACCTCGAGGAGATTACTTCTTACTATAGAAAGAAACTCGTCGACAACGGCTTTGACATCATCGAAGGCACGCACCCTTGCGTACCGGTCATGCTCTACGATGAGAAGATGACGGCTGAGTTTGCCCGCCGCATGATGGAAAAGGGCATCTACGTAGTTGCATTCTCATATCCGGTAGTTCCTAAGGGCAAAGCCAGAATCAGAACCCAGGTCTGCGCAAGCCACACCAAAGAGGATATCGACAGAGCAGTGCAGGCCTTCATAGAAGTAAGAGAAGAAATGAAATAGGTAAAAGCTTTGCGGCCGCTTTACTTACGCGGCCGCTTTTTTGTTTGAAAATAAGTAATCCACCTCAATTATTACAAACTTTTTACTTACCCACGTCCGTAAAAATATGTAGAGTAAGTAATGAGAGAGCAAAAAAACTATATTTGAGGTGGGTTTTTACTTACTCAACCCTTTTCCCTTAAGTGATGTAAGTAATTTTGC
>CADAJM010000078.1 GCA_902788245.1 uncultured Eubacteriales bacterium
ACAATAACCCTATTGTACTTCTTTTCGAACATAACAAAACGGCCCTTTATAAGGGCCGTGTACTTATTGAAATTCCAAGCTTTCTATTTAGAGTTAAATAGTTCTAATTTTTACTGAATTGCGTTTATGAGGGAGTTCAAATCGTCTGCTTTCAGACCGTAATCCGTATCCCCTCCTGCGCCGTATGCCACTATGCTGTATGCATAGTCATCAACGATCCAAATGGTCCTGGTGGATTCGCCCTCTCTGTTTCCGAAGCACTTAACTTCAAGGCCTTTTATGTTCTGTGTCCACTCGTGAGCGTATTCACCATAGTCGCCTGAGATGTCTCCGTCAGTAGCTGCAGACATCTTTCCTTTCCGGATGGTCATGTCCACTGCAGCGATTGGAATTCTGGCTTCTGCAATTCCGTCCATGCATCTGTACTGTTCAACCTCTACTTTTCCGAGGCTGATTTCTACTCCCTCTGCCGGCTCAAAGAGATCTATTCCTGCGCCCTCTGCAGCAGCCTCCGCGCTGTCCACATCGCTCCATGGATTTGGCATGCCTACCATTTCTTCCTCTTCCTCTGCTACCGGTTCTTCTGCCGGCTCTTCAGGAGCGCTCTCTTTCGCGCAGGCCGCAAGGCTCAGCATCATCATCAAAGCCATCAGCAAGCCGATTATTTTGCTCAACTTTTTCATTTGATTTTCCTACCTTTCCGATTTTATCCTTCGATCTTATAATCTCCGCTTTTCCCTCCGGTCTTACTGATCAGACGGACATCGCTGATTATCATAGATTTATCTATGGCTTTGCACATGTCGTATATGGTGAGAAGCGCGACAGTCACACCGGTAAGTGCTTCCATCTCAACTCCGGTCTTCGCTTCGGTCTCCGCAGTGCAGCGCACCGTAATAGAGCATCTGTCTTCATCTACAACAAACTCTACCTTTGCATTTGTGAGACCTATCGGATGACACATCGGAATGAGATCGGCGGTCCTCTTTGTTCCCATAATGCCGGCAACTTGCGCAACTGTAAAAACATCGCCCTTTTTAATTTTCTTTCCGAGCACGGCATCCATGGCCTCTCGGCTGAGACTTATGTTTCCTTCTGCTACTGCAGTTCTCTTGGTTATGTCCTTATCCGACACATCCACCATATATGCGTTCCCTTTTTCGTCAAAGTGTGTAAATTCGCTCATTGTCATTTACCTAGTTGCTTGGATGTGGCATGTAATTGTAGAGATTCATAGCCAGTGAGCTAATCGGCATCGTCTGAAGCCAAATTCTACCCGGGCCTGTTACTACTGTGTTGAAGAGGCCTTCTCCGCCGAGAAGCACATTGGTAACACCCTTGACTGTCTGAATCTCCATCTGGCATGTGGCCTCCATTGCGGCAACGCATCCGCTGTCTATTACAAGCTGTTCTCCTGCAGCAAGTGTCCTCTCCTCAATGGCTCCGTCGATTTCGAGCCAAGCGTATCCCGTGCCGGAATACTTCTGCATTATGAAACCTTCGCCGCCAAATAGACCTGCTGAGAGTTTCTTTTGCAGGAAAATATCCATCTCGACGCCCATAGTAGCAGCGAGGAATGATGTCTTCTGAGCAATAATCGGAGTCTCTCCGATATTGAACATCTTAATGTCTCCCGGGCTGTGCTTAGCAAGAGTGAGCTCTCCTGCCTGCTCAGCTCTGTAATGATTGAGCGCAAGTGACTCGCCTGCGATGGCTTTTTTGAACATCCCACCGAGACCACCTGTCTTAGTCTCCATCTGAATTCCCGGGCTCATCCACGCCATTGCACCGCTCTGGCATTTAATCTCTTCTCCTGCGTCCATCTGAAGTTTAAGCACGGTAAAAGGTTGATTTTTAATTTCGTATTTCATAATATCTCCTCTCGTATTCAGGTATGTTATATCAGATGAATTATACTAGACTTACGGTTACAGAAAAATGATTAAGCAGAGCACCACCACCCTGCTTTTACATTCATTATCCCAAGAACAGTATCGCTTCTTCTTTAAGTTTAAGCCAGTCCGGCATACCCTTTTCTTCGATCTGTCTTTGTACTTCACCCTGCACAAACCAGCATATCAAATCCGTTGATGAAGCATCCGAGTCTTCGTGTGTCCTTATGTAGTAGTTTTTCTCGAACGGCAAATCATCAACCCTGGCGAGATCAAACTCAATGCAATTCTCTTGCCTCTGTCCCCATACGGGTTCGAAGTAATGCGCGCGGTAGCCTATGTTTGACGTTCCTTCCGGAATCTCCTGTTTAAGTTTCAAAATCACTCCCCAATCCATAATCTCGAGGGTGTTTTTATCCAAAGCCCTTACATCGGCAAAGTTCTTGCAACCGGTAAGTCTGGCAGCTTCTGCCGTCTTTGGATTCCTGAACACATCTTTCGTCTCTCCATGTCTCAGAATTCTGCCCTCTGAGAGCACGAAGAGTTCCTCGCTGAATCTATAGAGCTCATCCCTTGAGTGAGAAACCATAATCACCTGCCCCGGGTATTCCTCGAGCATCTCCATCATCTCAACCTGCATGCGGTCTCTCAGATGACCGTCGAGCGCGGAAAATGGCTCGTCGAGGAGTATCAAATCCGGCTCGGTCACCATGATGCGTGCAAGAGCAACCCTCTGTTGCTGGCCGCCGGAGAGTTCTCCCGGCATCCTTTCGGCATGCTCCGCCATGCCGAATCTTGCAAGCATCTCAAGAGCCCGAGCCCTGTTATCTTCTTTGCTTCCCTTGAGCCCCGCCGTCACATTTCCGAGCACACTCATAGTCGGAAAGAGAGCATAATTTTGGAACATGTATCCTACACGCCTCTGCTGCGGCTTGAGATTAATCTTATTTTCAGAATCAAGAAGGGTTCTGCCGTCTGTTTCAATTCTTCCGCTCACTCCGTCTTCGATTCCCGCGATGCTCCGTAGCGTCATGCTTTTACCGGAACCCGACGAACCGAGTATGCCTATGCGCCCTGCATCGGACTCTATCAGCACATCCAGTTCAAATCCCTCTATTCTCTTGTGGATATCCGCATATAGTCTGCTCATCTATCCACCTACCATTTCCTGATGTTTTTCATATGCCGTCCCGTGATCATATTGATCGTAAATACGGCTATGAAGGCTATTATGAGAACTATAATGACCCAGAATCCCGCGGTCATATAGTCTCCGTCCTGAATTACCATCGCTATCCTCTGGGATACCGTCCCCGTCTTACCCGGGATATTGCCGGCAAGCATAGAAGTTGCTCCGTACTCGCCCATCGCCCTTGCGAAAGTAAGTATGGTGCCGCTTGCGATTCCCGGTCCTGCAGTAGGAACGACGATACGCCAGAATATAGCAAGTTCAGACATGCCGAGAGTGCGCCCGGCATAAACGAGATTTGCATCTATCTGTTCAAAAGCCGCCCTCGCATTTCTGTACATGAGAGGAAATGCTATGACCGTGGCAGCGAGTATGCAGCCCAGCCAGGTGTGGACGACTTGAATGTCGAATTTGTCATTTAAGAATATGCCAATAGGCCTCCTCCTGCTGAATAAGAGCAAAAGGAAAAAGCCGGCGACCGTCGGCGGCAATACCATCGGAAGCGTCAGTATGCCGTCGATTATAGACTTGGCTTTGTAATCTCTTTTTATGACTTTGCGGGCAGCCCAAAGACCGAGGAAGAACGAGATAATCGTCGCTACCACCCCGGTCTTGAGGGATATCCATAAAGGACTCCAATCGAGTTTTCCTGCTAATTCAATAAAACTGCTCATGCCTCTACTATACCCTTGGGCTGCTCATATGTCGATTAAATTGAATAATCTTTCATATGATTCGCTTACTCTACGTTAGTATCGAATCCGTATTTCTGATAAAGAGCCTTTGCTTCGTCGTTTGTGATGAAGGCGATAAAGTCGCCGGCAAACTGTTTCTCTGCATCGTCAGCATCCGGATTGTTGATCTGAGCAACAGGATAGATGATGTTTCCCGTAACATCATATCCCACGGTCTCTAGAATCTTTACCTTATCTTCGTGGCCGATAGTGTCCGAAAGATAAGTAGTTCCGACCTCGCTTGAACCTTCCTCGACTGCTGCAAGAACCTTGCTTACGTTGCCCTGCTCGCTGATCTCAACTCCGCCGAGCTGCTCCGAAACCTCTGCTGTTGTGATTGTTGCAGGATCTTCAACTTCTTTGAGAAGTCCGAGCTTAATCATGGCTTGTCTTGTGTACTTGCCTACAGGTACGCTTCCGTCTGCAAGAGCGATGCTCTTTGCTTCTCCGATATTGGCAAGTTCGGTAACTGCTGTCTCGGAATCAGGCTGGGTTATCACTACGAGTTGATTGTTTACAACATTTGTTCTTGTTCCGTCTGCAACCATGCCTGCTGTTTCGAGCTCATCCATCTGTTTCTGTGCTGCGCTGAAGAATACATCGCAAGGAGCACCTTCCTGTATCTGTGTGAGAAGCGCGCCAGAGCTGTCCGCATTGACAACGATATCTGCTTCCGGATGAGCTGCCTCAAAGCCTGATTCAAACTCTGCCATTACAGTGCCGAGAGATGCTGCAGCAAATACATTAACAGTTGTCTTTTCAGCTGTTGCAGCTTCTTCCGCTTCAGATTCGGCTTCACCGCCGCCTCCGCATGCAGCCAGAGTAAATACCATAGCGAGCATCATTGCGATAGCAAGTAGTTTCTTTCTCATTTCTATAACTTCCTTTCTTTCTCTTTATAGAGATGTGTAATAGCTTATATCGAATTGTTTCTCAAAACAATTCGATTTGTGTATAATATGCCCTCACTTTGGGAGGGCATTATTACCTTTAGTCTCCGGGCACCTTAGTCTGCGGTTCTTATCTCGCGCACTCAGAATCCCTCTCGAGCATTATCTCGAGTCCGTGCTCGATCGGCCCGAGTATGAATTCCAGGCATTCCCTGACTGCTTTCGGACTTCCCGGCAGATTGATGATAAGAGTCTTCCCTCTCATTCCGGCCGCCGCCCTTGAGAGCATAGCCTTAGGCGTCTTGGTCATGGAATACGCCCTTATAGCCTCTGCGATTCCCGGTGTCATCCTGTCGCATACTTCCGTCGTAGCCTCAGGCGTCAAATCTCTCGGTGAGAATCCCGTTCCACCCGTGGTAAATACGATATTGACCTGTCTTCTGTCTGCGAGGTTAATGAGTTCTGCTTTGAGCCTCTCAGGATCATCCGGAATCAACAATCCGTCTACCACATTGTATCCGGCGGCCTCCAACATCTCTCCGATAAGAGGACCGCTCTTGTCCTCCCTCTCGCCTGCAGCGCCTTTGTCTGAAAGAGTTATCCATGCGGCAGTAAAAGCGACCGCAGAGTCTTTTTCAATCATTTCTATCTCATCTCCCGCTTTTATTTCTCCGCCCCCAACAACCTTTGTAAATACGCCTTCCCTCGGCATGATACAGTCTCCTACCTGATGGTATATCGAACAATGCGTATGGCATTCTTTGCCGATTTGCGTGAGCTCAAGCAATGCATCTCCTATTTTGAACCTCGTACCGACAGGAAGGCTGCTTAAATCGAAACCTTCAACTATTATGTTCTCTCCGAAAGCTCCGAAGTCCACATCGGCTCCGCGTTTTCTGAACTCTTCAATTTTTTCAAGAGCAATCAAACTTACCTGCCTGTGCCAATTCCCCGCATGAGCATCTCCTTCTATGCCGTAATCCGGTTTCAGCGTCGCGGCGGGCACTTCTGTCTTGGCAGTGCCTTTGTTCTTGCTTATGCATATGGCAATCACTCTTCCTTTTTTCTTCATTTCTTTCATATCCTTCTATCCGCCTATCTCGGACATTGGTCTTTTTTCGAGACTCTTAATATGTTCTCTGTCGGGACTCTCAAAACAATGCGCCTTTGGTTTTTCGGTTACGGTATCGAATATTGCTCCAACAAGACCATCTATATCCGCACGCAGGAAAGGTTTCAGATCCCTGCCGGAATCATAGCAAAGGCAAGGTTTCAGGAAACCTTTGGAGGTCAGCCTGATGCGGTTGCAGGACTCACAGAATTTGCCGTGCACTGAATTGATGAATCCGATCGAAGATTTGCGGCCGGGAACTTTATAGTATATGGCAGGTCCGTTGCCGTGTTTGCTGTCGTCAGATTCCAATTCAGGATATGCGTCTCTGAGAATGCTCATTATCTCTTCCGAACCGAGGCACTTATCCGGATCTGCAAATCCTATCGGCATCAGTTCTATATATCTGATATCTATGCCTTTATCCATAGAATATTCAGCGAGATCTCTTATCTCATCTTCGTTGAATCCCTTTTGAACCAGGCAATTGATTTTCGTTTTTATACCTTTTTCTATGCACAGGTCTATAGCATCCAAAGTTTTTTGAATGTCTCCGAGCCTTGTGATTTTCCTGTACTTTTCAGCGTCGAGCGTATCCAGGCTGATATTAATACCGTCTATGCCGATATCTGCAAGCTCTTCAACATACGAGCCGAGAATTTGTCCGTTGCTGGTCATGGTAACTTCCTTGCATCCGGGAATTCCTTTTATCATCCTGATTAATTCCACCAGATCATAACGAACCAAAGGCTCGCCTCCGGTAATTTTAAACCTGTCGATACCGATTCTCACTGATGCTTCGCATATTCGGACTATCTCGTCAATTTGAAGTATCTCGCTTCGATCAACCTTCGTGATACCCTCCTCTGGCATGCAATACTCGCATCTCAGATTGCATCTGTCCGTGACCGATATTCTCATGTAGTTTATCTCTCTGCCGAATCTGTCCTTCATTTACACCTTCTCGAGCATTATCGTTACCTTTCCTCCGCAGACCATACCTTCGTCCTCGGCAGCTTCCGTGGTCACATCTACATCCATCAAGACAGGTCCGCTCTCGTTGCCCGTCAGCATGCGCCTCGACTTTGCGATAACTCCGCCTTCTATGCATCCGCCGCCTATTGTGCCGATTATGCTTCCGTCTTTTTTAACTATCATCCTGGTTCCCGTCTCCCTCGGAGCAGAACCCTTCTTGTTCACTATTGTAGAGAGGACGATCTCATCCCTCTCCTCTTTCAGCAATTCCGCCATTACATCTTTTTCAAAGCATCCCGCATTGCGCCTGCTCTTAACTTCGATGATTTCAGCCATAACGGCCACAGCAATCTCCTCCGGTGTCTCTGCGCCTATCTTTAGTCCGATAGGCATGTGAAGAGATTCAATGATGTCCTCGCTCACGCCTTCATCCGCGAGCTCTTTCTTGATTATGGCAACCCTTCTCTTGCTTCCGAGAAGCCCTATATATGCGTGGCGCTTTTTTACTATCGCATTGAGGCACTCACGGTCATATCTGTGGCCGCGGGTTGCGATTACAAAGTATGTGTCCTCATCTCCCGGCACCTCGGACAGTGCTGTA
>CADAJM010000079.1 GCA_902788245.1 uncultured Eubacteriales bacterium
GTGTCTATGTCTGTTTTAATCTCTGCGATTCTATATTTCATCCCTTAGAGAATATCTTTGCGTCTTGATTCGAGATCTACTCTTATCTCCTCTCCGACCTCTGCACTTGCACGTCCGACAGCGCTCGTTTCGTCACCCACGCAAGGATCTTCCACTTTGGCAGGTGCCGGTTTTGTGCTCGTATCAATCGAAGATGCATCGCCTATACCGAGTGACTCAGCAACTATGCCAAGTGTCGATACTGCTTTTGTGATGTCTGTCGGCATGTAAATCTTTGTGGCTCTTCCGTCCGCCACATCTCTCAAAGCCTCGAGACCTTTGAGTCTGAGTACGCCCTCATCTATGCGAGCCTCTTTGAGTTTCTCAAGTCCGTCTGCCTGAGCCTCGTATACCAGTCTTATGGACTCGGCTTCACCCTGGGCGAGTGCAATCTTGGCTTCCTTCTCTGCCTCTGCCGCGAGGACTTTAGCCTTTTTATCACCCTCGGCTCTTGAAACTACCGACTCCTGGTGAGCCTGAGCTTCGAGCACGGTCTGACGTCTCTCACGCTCAGCTCTCATCTGCTTGGTCATTACTTCTTCAATTTCCTTAGGTGGGTCGATATTCTTAAGCTCGACTCTGTTGACCTTTATGCCCCAAGGATCCGTAGCCTCATCGAGTATGGCCTCCATCTGTGTGTTGATGGCTTCACGGCTCGAAAGCGTTGTGTCAAGTTCCATGCCGCCGATGATGCTTCTCAAAGTCGTAGCCGAAAGATTCTGAAGTCCCGCTATAGGATTTTCTACGCCGTATGTGTATTTCTGAGGATCGAACACCTTGGAGAATACAACCGAATCAACCTTAACGGATACGTTATCCTTGGTGATTACAGGCTGCGGCGGGAAGTCGAATACCTGCTCCTTTAGGGAAATCTTGTTTACTATCTGATCAAAGAACGGGATCTTAACGTGAATTCCCGCATACCAGACCGTCTTGAATTTTCCCAGTCTCTCTATTATGTATGCGTGCTCCTGCGGCACTATGCGCACGTTGAGCACTACGATTACCAAAAGTATGAAAACAAGTGCCAATATAACCCAATTCATTTCAGGCTCCTCCTCTTAATATAAATATTGTATTGTTATGGTTTATTATATCCTATTTCAGAAGCTTTATGGTGCTTCTTCGTCTGTAGCCTCCAGGTGGAGACTGTCCATGGAATCGCTCCAGAGCAATATATTTATCCCGTTAATTTGCGTCTGCCCCATGCTGACTCCGCGCCACGCCAGTTTCTTCTCGGCTTCTTTTATTTCATCACTGTCTGAGATGTTGTACGCACTGACTTCTCCGTCGTCGGGATACAGCATCACTCCTTTTACGATAGCCACGTTCTCATAATTCCCTTCCGAAATGTCCTCGCCGGGATATGTGGCTGTGCCCAGTTCAAGCAATACTGCCATAATATAATCATTCCCGTCATCATCCGTCACATCGAACTTGGATATGGCAAATTGCTCTTCACCTGAGACATATGTATATCTGTCATCATATTCCATGTCTTCCCAGCTCGCCATATTATACATATCATCGGCCTCTGATGCGTCCGTGAAGATTCCCGGTGTTCTTCCATCCATAATAGCCGAAAATACAGATGAGATCGCGTCCTGAATAGACTCTATGTATTCTTCGTCATCGTCATCCGCAAGTGTAACATCGCCCTCTTCCAATATGTAATAGTCGTATACGTCGTCTTCATATACATCAAACTCTTCGTCAGATTCGAAAAAAGCAGGCATCATCGCAATCAGTACGGTTAATCCTATCACCACCGCTCCGACTAAGGCTCCTTTACCGTTCTCAGTTTTTGTTTCTGTTTTTCCTGTCCCGATCGCTTTGAGCTGCTTCAGTTTCTTTGGCAATACGATATCCGTCAGAACATCTTCATCATCTTCTTCTCCGAATTCATCTGCTTCCGAAACCATTACCTCTATATTATCCGTTTCTTCAGCCTCGCGTACCGTGTTCACAGCGGGTTTTTCCGTATAGTCCACAGACCCTTTAATAATCTTAAGTTCCGGCTCTCTGGTGCGCATTATAATCTTCGCAATCAAATCAGCTACGATTACAACTGCGAGCACAATAACAAATGAGAGCAATAATTTGTCGCTAAGCAAGTGGCCTCCGCGCCTGCCGAGCATCCAGTATAGCGGAAAGCCTCTGTGCATTCCGTCACTGCGAAGAAGACCAAACAGCATGATGAGCGTCGTCACAAACAAATATTTACTTGCGGCTGCAATTACTTTTTCTTTAATCATCTCAAATCCATAATAAAAAACTCCCTGATAGCAGTCAAGGAGTTAACATTTATCAGCTATATCATCCGCGGCTCCGAGTCCCGTGATCCATGCATTGCTGAGGTTGAAGCCTCCGCATTGGAAGTCTTTATCAGCGAGTTCACCTGTGATATAAAGCCCCGGTACTATCTTCGACTCCGAAGTCCGCTCGTCTATCTCCTCAAGGCTCACTCCGCCGGAAGTCGCCTGCGCATCCTTCCAGCCTCTTAGCCTCATCGGATGAAACTCCATGAAGTGCACCAGCTTGCATATCTTCTGAATACCCTCTTCATCAAGAGCCGAAACCGGCTTCTCTTTATCAATTCGATCTGCAATGTAATCCGCAAGGCTTGCCTTGAGAACCGTCCTCAGAATTTCGCCGGCGGGCATCTCAGAGAATTCTCCGTTTTTAAGTGCATATATATAATCTGAAAGATTTCCTTCAGGGAAAAGATTGATCCTGACAACAAAATCATCCAGACCTTCACCTTTATCTCTGTCGAGTCTCATGCATCGCGTCATATTAAACACGCATATTCCGGAAAGACCATACTTGGTGAACTGTACCTCCCCTGCCTCTTGAAATATTGGGGTGTCGCCCGTAGCCTTTTTATACAGAGACACGACTCCCTGCATGCGGGTGCCACCAAGAGCTACTGCTCCCTCTTCCCATTCTTTGCACTCTACTCCGGTCAGAACAGGTACCGGCGTCACTATGTTGTGCCCGAACTCTCTGGCAATTCTGTATCCGTCTCCGGTCGTTCCGTAAGTCGGGCCGGCCTTTCCGCCCGTCGCGAGAATTACGTAATCAGCCTCAGTGATTACTTTATGCTCACCCTTTTCATCCCTATATACGGACTCTATCTCAAACTCGGAATCCTTCTTTATGCCGAGGACTTCCTCTCCGCAACAGAACTTGATGCCGAGACTCTTCGCTCTTGCAATCAGAAGTTCCGCTACATCCGCCGCAGACTCCGAATACGGATACACAAGTCCGTTTTCATATGCTCTGGTCACGAGGCCTATGCGGGTGAAGAATTCCATGATGCGATTGTATCCGGCGGCTTTTGTGTTGGTAATGTTGCAGCGGCCACTTCCGGTGGCCCTGATCTTTCTGCCCGGCTCTGCCATCTTTTCGATTACCAGCACCGAAAGATCAGGGGAGCTCATACCGAGCTCCACCGCTGCAGCGAGCCCCGAGGCCCCGCCGCCGACTATTACGACATCATACTTTCTCTTTTCCATCTATTTATCTGTGCTTCCGAAACCACCGACTCTGGCATCATCGGACTCTGCGCCCTCAGGCACTTCGTATTTTACTATAATTCCCTGCACAAAAGGTTTGCCCTGCGGAAGTTGGACATCCTCAGATGACGGATTCTCAAATGCCACGAGTATGTGGCCTTCGTTGTCGGCCTGTGCATAGTCGGCATCTATAACGCCTACCGTGTTCGGAAGTCTGATGCCGTACTTAAATCCGAGACCGCTTCTCGGGACTATCAGGAGCACCCTGTCATTTGCTCCGTCTGCCAGCCAGCGGATTCCCGTGGCAATTTTAAACTTGCTGCCGGCTTCGAAGTTCAGGTTGTACGGCATAAAGAAATCGCATCCGGCAGAACCCGAGGTTGCCTGCTTCGGTAATTTGATGTCATCATACCACTTCCTTAGCTCCGCATCCGGAAGCCCCTTAATCCCGCAGTCTTTCTTCCACTGCTCAAAACTCACCTTTTCAAAATGTGACATAATATCTCCTCTAATAGCGCGAAGCTGCATCCCTTAATGCCTCGGCTTTATCTGTATCTTCCCACTTGACGCCGAGCGCTGTCCTGCCCATGTGCCCGTAAGCCGCAAGCTCTCTGTACTGAGGCTTTCTGAGCTCCAGTTTCTTGATTATGGCAGCCGGCCTCATATCGAAGTTATCTACTATGAGATTGGCAATCTGCTCGCTGTCGAGTTTGCCCGTGCCAAATGTATCAACGCATACGGATACAGGCTCCGCAACTCCGATGGCGTACGCGAGCTGCACTTCGCACTCAGTGGCAATTCCGGCTGCAACTATATTCTTTGCTATATATCTTGCCATGTATGCGCCGGATCTGTCCACCTTGGTCGGGTCCTTGCCGGAGAAAGCACCGCCGCCGTGAGACGAATGTCCGCCGTAAGTATCTACAATTATCTTACGTCCTGTAAGGCCTGAGTCTCCCATCGGTCCGCCTATTACAAATCTGCCCGTTGGATTTACATATATAATAGTATCCTCATCCATAAGTTCACTTGGGACCACCGGACTGATTACATGCTCAACCATATCTCGTCTGACCTGCTCGAGGCTCACGTCCTCGCTGTGCTGAGTCGATACTACTACCGTATGAATCCTGGTAATCTTGTCATCATCGTATTCGAGCGTAACCTGAGTCTTTCCGTCAGGTCCCAGATACGGAAGCGTTCCGTTCTTTCTGACCTCGGCAAGCCTCATAGCCATAACATGCGCGAGTTTCGATGACATAGGCATAAGTTCTTCAGTCTCCGTGCAGGCGTATCCGAACATCATGCCCTGATCCCCCGCACCGATAAGAGCATCCTCATCAGCTCCTTTTCCGGACTTCTTCTCGTAGGACTCTTTGACACCCTGCGCGATATCCGGCGACTGCTCTTCCATGCGCAGCATAACGTCGCAGGTATTGCCGTTAAAGCATACCTCATCTCTGTCATAGCCTATATCACAAATAACTTTGCGGGCTATCGCCTCATAGTCCACATCGAAGTTGCCGGAGGCCTCTCCGAATATCATAAAGAATCCTGTCTTGGTTGCGCACTCGCATGCGACGTGCGCCTCCGGATCCTGGTCGAGTATCGCATCGAGCACGGCATCCGACACCTGATCGCAGATCTTATCCGGATGCCCTTCCGTCACCGATTCAGAGGTGAAAAGTCTTTTCATTTTAAGTCTCCTATCTCTTATTTGGTAGGCGAGTTGCGTCTACGTCCGCCCTTATTAACATAAAAAAACTCTCTGACGCATCACGCGCAGAGAGTACCCAAGTCCTCATCTGCCGGAGCGTTCTCCGTGGGATTTGGCACCCGCATCTTCTGACCGGGTTGCCGCGAGTTCACAGGGCCCATTCCCTCCCTCGCTCTTAATAAGGATGTCCTTATTATATCTTTCCGCAGATTGATGTCAATAATTTAGAGCAAATCATTTTGGGCATACCGCTCCCGATATGGTAAAATCAGTGGGTATGGAACTTAAAGTAATCGAGGGCAGACAGTCCTCTCTCTACAATCATTTTAAGGAATATGAACTCGCGTATTGCCGCGCTACCACATCGCGCCTCATGGGCGTCGTAGCGCTCAAACTCACGTGGTACAAAGCCGGAGATACAAGCAACAGATACCATCAGATTATGCACCTCGACTATTCGGAGTACGGCATAGATGAGTATCTTGAGTTTGAATGCGAACCGGGCCGCGAAGATTATGCCGAGGTCAAGGAAGCGGTAAAGACCCGTTGGAATAATTTCATCAACGTCATAGGTGAAGCTCCTATCAACATAAACGCTGCATGTATGCTCAGGCTTATAGAGTCCGCCCTGCCTCTTGCAGCAGAAGGCAGGCAGAGAGAATATGACACTGAGGAGAATGTTGAATTCAGGCGCTATGCGTTGAGACGACTCGATCTTATGAAGGAAGCGCTGGCGGAGAGAGGTATAAGCAGCGATGCATGCTCATCTATTGAGGCTATCGACAGGGTATCAGCCAGAAACCTCGGTCAGTATGCAACCATCAATTACTTCCTGATGCGCCTTGTTGATGCGGACTTTGAAGCAGCGGCATATCTGTCGGACATCAGTGAGGATGAACTCAGAAACTGTCTTCTCGCAGAACCCGGGGTTCAGACTCTGATGCGAAACTCTATTACAAGGCTCGGCAAAAGAAACAGTCCGAATGCGCCGGACAAACTCAGGATGTATTCATGCCGCCTCACTACATTGGCCAAAAACGGCTACTATCATACATCTCTGAATATATGGCTGGGCGGCGGGAGGACAAGCCGTGATGCTGTAGTTGCGGACATTGACATAGGAAGCATGACTCGCATGTCCGCATACGAGAGCGCCATGCAGATAGTCCAGCCCGAATACATAACCGTATTTGCCTGCAAAGATACCATGCTTAACGGATTCGATGCCGGACATATAAGTCAACTCGCCAAAGCGGAGCAATCTCCGTGCGAAAACGGATGGGTTTATACAATATATAATCAGACAAACACGCATGTGGAGAAATCGGAATACAGACTCGGCGAAGATGTATACGGATATGCTCTCCTGTCCATAGGAGGCGAACTCATACTCATGAGTCACAATCTGACCAACATATCAATGCTCGACGACGCAGCTGTATTCTCCATGTACTCACCTTATCTTTCTGTCAAAGGAAGATACCGTCTCGACAATCCGATATTTCACACGCTATGCCATACGCCGGGAGTGATTTTTGACGATTTGGTCGAGCCGGATGAGTAGTACAAAATGATTTTTCTTTAGTACAAAAAAATTTTGGTCATGACTTCTTGTTCTTTTTTGGCCGGATTTTTTTCAACAAAACGAAAGTGGCGAAATTTACGAAAAAAACGAGTTTTTCCACAAGGATTTCAAAAATCGTATACATTTTTATCCACTTATGCATGTGGAAAACTTTCCGAAAAGAAACCCAGTAATTTCAACGCTTGAAACGATTTCACAAAACTGTCAATGGAATTTATCCACAGTTTTTGAGGCTTCGTTTCATCTCGAATTTTGTTCGATTTCGTGAAACGCGTGAAACATGTATTTTTACACAAATTTATAAACAGAAAGGTCTGTCAAATGACAACAAAGAGGATTTACAGAGAAGATCAATACGCTTCAAGCAACATCGCAAAGGTGACTTCCGTCAGGTGCAAGGACGGAAGAGACGTCATCACCGATCCCAAGCAGTATGCCGAGGTATACTACAGTCAGCTGTACAACTATGCTTACTATGGCAACGGGCTGTCGGCAGCCGCCGCCAAC
>CADAJM010000080.1 GCA_902788245.1 uncultured Eubacteriales bacterium
CAGGTTGAAAACACCGCATATGCTTCCAGCAAAGGCACCGATGCGAGCACGGTAACAATAGTAGATCCCGAGAAATTGAGCCCGGGAATTCACCAATATACGATTAAGTATAGGATCCGCGAGTTTGAGGACACCGACAGTGCGCAGGATATGTTCTATTTCAATGCGCTTCTGCCTGAGTGGAAACAGCCAATAGGAGAAGTGGATATAAAGGTTGATTTCCCGGAGGACTTCCCGTGGGATGATATGCAATGTTATGCCGGACAGTTCGGGGTGCAGGATGTAAATAACCGCGTAGAGTTTAAGAGCGATGCTGCGAGCAAGACGGTTTCGGTAAAAGGGGAGAAGATACCGGAGAATTTCGGCATCACCCTAAAAGCAGAACTTCCTGACGGATACTGGAATGGTGCCCTTAACGGAAGCTGGGTAAGGACTGCAATCCTGAATATCATGGGTCTTATGCTTATTGCCCTTTCACTGATGTGGCTAATAGGGGGACGCGATCCGAAAATTGAGAGGACCAACGAAACCAAACCGTTCGATGATATACGTCCGTCTGATGTCGGATACATATTCGACGGCGAGACCGGAATCAGAGACATACTTATGCTCATCATAGACTTTGCGAGAAAAGGTTATCTCGCCATAAGCGAGTATGAGCCTAAGAGATACCGAATTATCAGAAAGGAAGAACCTGTCAACGAAGAAAAGTTCTGCAGAAATGCCTACAGCATACTGTTTGAAGATGTGTTCAAGAACAGAGGCATTGATATGGAGGAACTCGGAGACAGGCTCATGAGAGTCAGGGATGCCATCAGAGATGACATTGCGGCAGGCTATGGCGAGGTAGGTTCTGTTTCATTTACAACTCTATCCAGAGTATTCAGACTGATCGGAATCGTATTGGCGGGAACAGGAGTCGGTGTATCAAACGCGCTAACTTACAGATACCAATATCTCGGCATAAACTACATCGAAAGTATCACGCTGGGATTAATCTTTGCTGTAGTTTCATATATTCTGGCCATAACAATAGACAGAAGAGACTCCACAACACTCGAGAACAACAGGCTGCTCGAATTATTCTCGGTCGGCGTGCTGATGGCGGATGCCGCCTATGTGGCGCATGGCATAGCAAGCAGAGCGGGGAGCATAGTTGTGGCAACCCTGTTCATCATAGGGTGCGTATTCGCGGTAATCTTCATAATAATTATGAGAGCAAGAGGCCGTGAGAATGCGGAACTCGCCATGAGACTCAGACGCCTGAGGCAGTTCATCAATCATCCGACTCCAAAGGAGTTGCTCGAAAACCATCTTGCTGATGAGAACTACTACTACAAGATGCTCGAGTATGCGCTTGCTATGGGAGCCGAGGAGTCGTGGGCAATATCATTCCTGACACTGAATGTACCGGAACCGAAATGGTATTCCGATGATATCGAAGGGCACGCATATTCGAATCTCAGAGAAGAGACGACAACTCTTGATTACGCAAGGGATCTCAGGACATTCCTGAGAACTATAGAGACAGCTTTCCATGAGCTGGAGAGAAGAAAGCACAGAAGATAAATGGCAGATAAACAAAAGATAATTAACATAGCGGTAATAGCTCACGTAGATGCGGGTAAATCCACTTTGGTGGACGCTCTCCTCGCGCAGTCACACGTATTCAGAGATAATGAACAGGTGGTGGATTGCGTTATGGATTCAGACGCCATAGAGCGTGAGCGCGGCATCACCATCTATTCAAAGAATTGCTCAATCATGTACGGCGACTACAAGATAAATATAGTAGACACACCGGGACACGCTGACTTCAGCTCCGAGGTTGAGCGCATCATGAAAACCGTGGACACGGTAATACTCCTTGTTGATTCCAGCGAGGGGCCTATGCCACAGACGAGGTTTGTACTCAGCAAATCACTCGCACAGGGAATCAACCCGATACTTTTCATCAATAAGATCGACAAGAAAGATGCGAGAATAGACGAAGTCGTTGATGAGGTATACGAACTCTTCATGGACCTCGAGGCAAACGACGAGCAGCTCGATTTCCCTATACTCTACGGCATAGCCAGACAGGGAATTGCCGTAAACGACCCGAAGGATGTTGAATCAATCAGCATAGGTGAGGGAGAACAAAAGATAAAGAAGTCACCTAAGGGATACGGCGGACTCGATATAGAGCCTCTGCTCGAATGCATAGTAAAACACTGCGACACCTATCCTGACAGAGACGAGGAGCCGCTTCAGATGCAGGTTTCAACCCTCGCATACGATGACTATATCGGCAGACTCGGAATCGGACGCATCACCAGAGGCACAATCAAAGAAGCTCAGATGGTTGCCGTCACCAAAGAGGACGGAAGCGCAGATAAGTGCAAGATCAATCAGATATTTGTATATAAAGGACTCAGCAGGGTTGCCGTGCCTGAGGCGGGCAGCGGAGATATAGTCGTTGTATCGGGCATATCGGACATCTCAATCGGAGAGACCATATGCGATCCGGACAGTCCTGAGTCGCTTGGTGAAATCAGCATAGAAGAGCCTACTCTTTCAATGAACTTCATGGTCAATTCATCTCCGGAGGCAGGCAAGTCCGGTAAATATGTCACATCGAGACACATAAGGGAAAGGCTTGCCAAAGAACTCGAGGTAAATGTCGGTCTGCTGGTCGAAGATACGGAATCGACGGATTCATTCAAAGTATCGGGCAGAGGAGAACTTCATCTTTCCATACTCATCGAGAACATGAGAAGAGAAGGGTACGAATTAGCCGTTTCAAAGCCGGAGGTTGTAATCAAGAGGGGAGAGAACGGAGAGAAACTCGAACCGATAGAAGAAGTCGTAGTCAGCGTGCCTGATGAATACACAGGACCTGTCATCTCAAAACTCAATCTTCGCAAGGGAATGATGATGGAGATGATGAGCGAGGGTAACGGTTACTCCAAGATTGTCTACACCGCGCCGACTCGAGGTCTCATGGGATACAGGACAGAGTTCATCAACGACACTCACGGAGAGGGCACAATGGTAAGGCGCTTTGCCGGATTTGAGCCATGGAAGGGAGACATTCCTTCCAGAATTAACGGAGTTGCCGTAGCTCAGGAGGCAGGCAGCTGCACAGCCTATGCCATATTCACAATTCAGGAGAGGGTGCAGATGTTCGTAGGCCCGCAGGACCACGTCTACGAGGGACAGATTGTGGGCATGAACGCGAGATCCGAGGATATGGTTGTCAATCCTTGCCGCGCCAAGAAAGCAACTAATATGAGAGCTGCAGGCTCAGACGATACCATCAAACTCACGCCGCCTCGCACATTTACGCTAGAAGAGGCGCTTGAGTTCATAGATGACGACGAACTCGTGGAGGTAACACCTGATGCCATCAGGCTCAGAAAGAAACTTCTCACCGAGCTCGAAAGACGCAAAGCCGCTAACAAAAGCAAGTAGAAAGGAAGCGACATGCCTAGGAAAATTCTGGTTATCAACCCGGGTGCCACATCCACCAAGATTTGCGTATTTGAAGACAAGGAAGAAGTCATGCGTGTCGGAATCGACCACGATGCAGCTGAGATCGCAAAGTATCCGAACGTTGTATCGCAGGCGGATTTCAGAAGACAGGCCATCTTGACTGCCATAGCCGAGAAAGGATACAAACTCGAAGACTTCGATGCAATCTGCGGACGCGGAGGCCTTTTCAAACACATCCCGTCCGGAACATATAAAGTAAACGATGCCGTAATCAGGGACATAGAGAACCCTCCGTACGGAGAGCATGCTGCAAATCTCGGAGCATACCTTGCAAAGGAACTCGCAGACAGCGTAGGCATACCGGCTTTCTTCGTGGATCCTGTATGCGTTGATGAGTTCGAACCACTCGCCAGATATTCCGGGCTCAATCTTCCGGGATTTGAGAGACAGTCTTTCTTCCATGCACTCAATCACAAATCAGTGGCAAGAAAAGCTGCGGAGCATTTGGGAAGAGCATACGAAGAACTCAATCTCATAGTCTGCCATCTCGGCGGCGGCGTATCCGTTGCAGCCCATAAAAAAGGCAGGGTCATAGACGTCAATAATGTAAAAGACGAAGGAGCCATGGGCATGGACAGAGCGGGAACTCTTCCTGCCAATGCGCTTGTGAACCTCTGTTTCAAAGAGGGAATGACCAAGGCTGACGCCAAAAGGATAATCGGTCAGGAAGCCGGTATATACTCATACACCGGAACCAAAGATTTCAGAGACGTAGAAAATGCCGCTTTTGATGAAGGCAACGAAAAGATGGTGGAAGCATTCCGCGCCATCGCATATCAGCTTGCCAAAGACGTAGGCCAAATGGCTGCAGTCCTCAGATTCAATGTCGATGCCATCGTATACACGGGCGGCATGGCATACTCCGAGAGGTTTTGCGAGGAGATTAGTTCCTATGTAAACAAGATTGCCCCTATACTCAGACTCCCGGGAGAAGAAGAGATGAAATCTCTCGCCGAAGGAGCCCTCAGAGCACTCGAAACAGGTAAATGGGAGACATACGAGTAAGAACAAGATTCTCTGTTGAAAAACGGGGATTCATATGTTAATATAAGCGGGCTGGCAAAACCGGCCCGCACAATTCAATAAGGTAAACAACTTGCAGTGGAGGATTGACCGAGCGGCTAAGGAGCTCGCCTGGAAAGCGAGTAGGGTGTAACAGCCTCGTGGGTTCGAGTCCCATGCTCTCCGCCACTGAAAACCCTTGAAATTTCAACGATTTTAAGGGTTCTTATTTTGCAAGTTTTGTTAACTTTTTGGGTGTTTTGTTAACACTTTTGCACAATTAGCTGGCTGTTCTGCTCAGAGAATTACTAATCAACTGATGACGTTCATCCCTGTCCTTACGATCGAAGCAATAATTACCATAGGTGGTCCTCTCGTCCTTTTGTCCCATCATTTCTCTGATGGTGTTGATGTTAACACCATAGTCAATGAGAGTAGATATTACTGTTTTACGAGACTTATGTGAGCTTCTCGGAAGCATTCCGGCTTCCTCACAATACTTGTAGAAAGTCTTGCGAATCTCTCCGTATGGCGCGGGATCATCCGACATTGAGAAGATATATCCCGTGGAAGGTGCACCCTGCTCAAGCTGTCTCTTTCTTGCTTCGTTAATTAGTATTACAGCATCATCCGTAAGTGGCACATACCTGTCACCAAAACGACCCTTGGTGTCATCCTTCACTTTCTTCTCATAGTCGCAGAACATTCTGCGAACATGGAGCTGATCACCCTCAATATCTTCGTATCTGATAGCACATATCTCCGAGATTCTCATTCCTGTCTGGAAGAAGAACATCAATGCCAATGGGATAAGTTGGTGCGTGTGGTTCCTTCTGGTATTAAAAGCATCCCACGCAATATCATGCAAGTTATCTACCTCAGAGGGAGTAAACACCTGAGTTTCACTCGCCGGCTTCGGTTTCTTTCGGAACATATCTGAGTCAACTTTTACTCTACTGAAGACATTTTCCGAGACTATTTTACTGTCCACGGCATACTCAAGAACCTGCCTCATAATAACAGTAGTATTGTAATACTGCTTCTTGGTCATATCGTTTTCCTTGATGAGAGTGTGCGCCCACTTGTCGAGCTGAAGCTTATTCAGGTCGACGATAGGGTACCTGACAATGTCGGAGTTTCTGTAATGTTTCTCCCACTCTGTGGAAATCCTGTAGATATATCCCTCTGAATTAGTATGAAGTCTCTTGTATTCCAGCCATTCAGGATAGAGAGTTTCGATCGTTGCTCTATTAAGTTTTTCTGTTTCCTCCTCATCTTGATAGTAATCGACAATTGCAATATGCAGATCGCCTAATGTGGTTTTAACCAAATGACGTCGGCCGTCCTTTTTAGAATCATCTTTTACGCATGTGCGCCATCTTCCATCCTTGCATTGGAAAATCTTATATGGATGGTTGTCGATGATTCGTTTTCTTTCGGCTTTTTTCATTTCAGAAACCACACCATCCAAGGAAAGGTTATCACGCTCTAAAACATATCGCAATAACTCTTGTTGAGTGTAAGATGCCGAAGCAGTGTTATTCAGTTGTAATGAATCAGTGTTTGCCATTACTCCGGCACCTCCTTTCCTGGGTTTTTAGATTATTGTTTAGCGCTCCAAGTCGTGATCACTCCGGCTCTTGTTTCGCTGCTTCATATGACTACCGCGGCAGTATTCATGCTCAATGCGGATATCATTTCTTACCTGTTCGCTTCGATCGAGCGTGAACTTAGCAAGCTTTAAGTCTTTTCTTATTGAGATAATTTGCTCTGTGAGATTATTTCTTTTGCCTTTAAGTTCTTCGATTGTCCCAGGATTTTTCTCACGCCTGAGACGATTTCTTATCTTATTTCGCTCCCGAGACAGCAAATCTATTTCCGTTTTGGATTTCTCCATAAAGCTTTCAAGATCTTCAATTGTGCTGAGATTCTCCCTTGCAAGAAGTCTGGCGCATGCAGAATACTTGTCGCACATCCTCATTGCTTCTCTCATTTCCGGAGAAAGTGGACGATGTCTTTTCTTCGGAAGGTATCCCGTGAGATAGAGATACTTGTAGTAAAGACCTTTAAGCCCACCGATTTTCCGTGCACTTTTCCTGCTTCGTCCACCGTAGCCGTAGCTATGACGAAGATGTCTTTTCTTTGCGAGATACTCATCCTGTCTTTGGTAAACACTCTCAAGACTGTTCTCATTGACTCTTTCGGCAATCCTGCTGATCTCATATTCATCCCCAAGGCGATACATCCTCGTGTTTTTCTTGGAGTGAATTGAGCGTATCGTCGGATATTTTCGAGTATCTTTGCATTCGATTACATAACCCCATTTTTTCATGATAGCTAAGAAGTCATTCATATCTGTGCTCAAAACTATCGCTTCGTCTATGGCATCTCGCATGAGATTGTAACGAGTAGGCTCGCCATTCTTCTCAGCAATATATATTGGGCGAGGAGTTTTCCCTCTGGGTTTTTCTATTACCGAGTATCCATTCTCACGACATAAATCGTCGGAGAGTCTTCTGAGTCTTCTGTAAGCGCCCTTGTTGCAGTTGAACTTCTTCCCATCTATGAGAGAAACCGAGTTGCAAACCAGGTGATTATGAAGATGCCCCTTGTCCAAATGAGTAGCAACTACCACCTGATAATCCGCTCCCCACATCCTCCTGTAATCCGCTCCCCACATCCTCCTGGCCAGTTCAACTCCGAGCCTGTGACATTCTTCGGGAGTGATTTCTCCTGGCTTAAATGATTGGTAGCAGTGATAGGCGATATTGCCTCCGGTCTTTCCGAAATGCTTTTGGATGCTCATCATTTCATCAAGAGCCGTATCTGATGAGCAATTTACTCCGGACACATAGCAGGCTTTCTCATCTAGGCTTGCAACTTTTTCTCCGTTCATTGCATAATCGATGACCGCTTCAAGATCAGATTCTGTTGTCTTATCCGGGTTGGTCGCGTAGTCCATAAGCTTTTTCATGCTGCATTTTACCGTCCAGATTTTAGTCGTTGCCATCAGATTCCACCTCCGAATTTACATTGACATTTCTCATAAGCTGCACGGTATCGATTGCAATCTTGAGAAGATTTGACGAATAATCCGTGAGAATCTTTCTCGAAACAGGATCGGTCTCCATGAGTTTGTCATCTTCCATGTCGCGAACAACAGATCTGATTCTGAGAAAACTGTCTTCGATTTCTTTCGGGATAAACACTTTCGGTTCGTCTCTGATGGCAACTTTTCGGATATATTCCGAGAGAGTTAATCGACATTTCTTTGCGTAACGAGAGATTTTTTTCTTCTCGCTCGGCGTAACTCTGATGTTAATTCCTACATTTCTTTCTCTATTTGCCATTACTATTTCCTCCTTTTGTGACGATAGTGACGATAATGACGATAATGACGATACATTGCGAGGTACCTATTTTACGGTCGGGGTTGCAGGGGCAGAGCCCCTCCCGGTATTGCCACGAAGTGGCATTAGCGCGGCTATGTGCGTATGGCCAAAGGACATATGGCGATACATAGCCTATGCTCGCTATTCTTAAGGACAGGCTTTTGGGCTGTCATGATGGCAATACCTGTGGCTATACACAGGTGTTGGCTACCACCGTTGCCTCTGCAACGCCTTCTGACGGTAGCATCGGGTAGGGGTGTAGCATAGAACCGTCACTACCGTCACTATCGTCATCACCTGAGTCATCCTGCAGCGTTGTGTCCTCGGCTGGATCGTAGGTGAATGTGATGCGTCTTATGCCTGCTTCGCGCTTTTGCTCGTAGCTGATGCCAGAAGGGTAGAGCACCTCGTAGTAGTAGCTTGTAATATGCTTCATAAGCTTATTGGGTGCGACCGTGTGATCATCCATAAGAGCGAGCAGCTCGCTAGCACTTCCGGACCAAGAGCCAATCTTTTTGATGAATCTTTCGACACGATAGACGATCTCGGGGACTCGCTCCTTCTTTATCTCGCTTGGGCTCATGTCCTGAACAACAGTCCACCTCGGATGCTTATATTCGAGGATGAGCTTTCGCTCTTCGATATCACGACCACGGATATATAGCTCAGCGGTGGATGAGCCTTCCGGCTTCTTTAGCACCATACTTGTGTCGCTTGCTCCGCTTATGGCACTTGAGCCGGTAATCTCATTGAATGGGTCATCCTTATCCGGGAGCTTCCTCCTATGCGTGATAACGAGGATGGATATGTCGTTCTTATCTGCGATGGCTTTTATCTTGGCAAGCTCTTCGTAGTCCTTGCTGTACACTCCGGCACCTGATCCGTCTTCAGCCTTCCTGATTAGCTGCAGGGTATCGATGATTACGAGCTGGATGTTTTCATCTATATGATCTCTCATTAGATCCAAGAGTCCGGTGTTAAATCCGTTTCCGAGTCTGTCGCTGGTGGTACTGAAGTAAAGACCGGATGGTGCTTCATCAGTTAGCTCGAACATCCTCTTTTGAACTCGCTGCTCGGTATCTTCCAGACATAGGTAGATGACGCCGGCTTTCTTAACAGGCCTACCGAGAAACTCTCCGCCTGATGCGACGGCTATGGCCAGATCGAGAGCCATCCAGCTTTTGCCGACCTTAGATGATCCTGCCAGGACAGTGAGTCCTTTTGAGATAAGGCCATCTACCAGGTCATGGCTTGGCTTGAATACTTTATGAAACAGATTGTCTGCTGATATTGGTTTTATTGGCATGGTTTCTCCTTCCAAATAAAAGTCTTCTCACTACTCCTAGGAAAAATGTCTTCAAAATGTTTCCATCTTTTTTATCCTTCTACTTCTCCAAGGACATTTTTCTCCAAAAATTACACATTAATTGAAATGTTTTTTAAAAAGGTCCTTCTACCCTAAAGCCTTTTGTCACGCCGATTTGTGCAATAATCTTCGGTAATGATGGTGATGTTGGATCCTTACACATCGACAAAGAGGCTAAACTACAGGACAATTCGAGTTTATGTTCTTTTGAAAAAACATTGGTTCGAAACTGATTAGGGGGTTAACTATGTGAGATAATAGGGATATATTCAACTTAAGATATGAGTAAAACAGGAGCTACAATATGATGGCTGTTAATTACAGTAAGATTTTCGGAGAGTATGCATGGAAGTATAAGAAAGCAAGGGTTAAAGAAAATGATCCCGACTCATGGAGACGAGCTCAGCCATTGTTTATTACCGGACCATCAGGTATAGGAAAGACAAAGGCAGTGTTAGAGTATCTTAATAGCAGGGACAACAGTTATTACTTTTCTTTTCAAAACATCTCTGAAAATCTTGCTATTAAACTTTTTTCGGAAGAGCTAAACGGTCCCTTTGAGGCCAACTGGTCAGAGTTCTTTTCCTATCTCGACCGGATGTTAGGCAGTCAACTCTACGCATATGTTGTATTTGATGGAATTAGGCCGGATATCATAAGATCAGACTTTGCTTCTGAACTCAAAAAGTTTCTTGCACAACATGAGAACAGGAATGTCTTTATTATTCTTGTAGGACGGATGCAGCCGGAAATCGAAGATGATTATTATGTAATAGACTTTGCGCCTTTTACTATCGGAGAGGTTAAGAAATCGTATCCACTATACTCCGATATAGATCTCATCAGGCTATATGCATTGACCGATGGTTACTACGGCCTGCTTGACTACTTTAGTCCAAGCTTATCCGTGGAACAAAACCTAAGGAATGTGTTATCTGACGGATCGTCTTTCTTCATGCATGCTGAAACTCGTTACCGAGAGGCATTTAGATCGCCTGAGAGCTACAGCGATTTATTATATGCAATGACAATAGGTAAGCATAAGTTGACAGAACTGGCCAGGTTCTCTGCTTATGCACCAAACAAATGCGATAAGTATCTGCGTGCTCTGCTTGACGCAGGTATAGCATCAACCAGACAAAGCAATAATAACGACGGACGATCTCGCACGGAGTACTATCTTAGCTCATCATTTATGACACTGTGGACTCATTTTATTATGAATGGCACATCGTCTTACAGTGCGCTGCCTAAAAGTATTATGGAATACATAGACAGAGAATGCGTACCGCGATTCTTTAGGAAACTTTGTAGTACATGGGTCCATGATAGGGCAGATAAAATATATGGAAGGCGTCTACGTGGAGCTAAAGAATGTTTCGATGTTACAGTGGGAGATGTGATCTTTGACTATGTACAGCGTGATGGGGATAGAATGATCTTTATAAAGATATGGGATGATTTGGATGGGACTCGCGGACCGGACGATTACATCAAAGTAGAGAATGCGGTAACGTCTGTTAATCTCTTTTATAATTCTCAAATAATTCTGTGCTCTTTAAGGCGCTTTAGAGAGAGCATGTGGAAGAGGACAAGGGAGTATGCAAATGTGCATCTCATGGAAGCCAGATCTATGATAACGAGTGATGTGAATTTAGTTCTTTAGGCAGCATAAAGGAACTACATATACTCCGTTGTCCATTCTGTAAGCCACTTTATTCTTTGTAACGACCATCAGGAATGCCGGATTTCCTGTTTTCTCATTATCAATATCTTTTGCTATTTTTACCAGGTTCTCAGCTGCCGCTTGGATGTCATCATCTCCACCCAATTTAACTTCTATCAGCGCCCAAGAGCCGTCACTAAACTGTATGACGGCATCAGCCTCTCTGCGCTTGGAATCGCGATATTTGTAAACGTGAGCGCCGATAGTGTCAGCGTAGACACGAAGGTCATGAACGACAAGCGACTCAAACAACAACCCGAAAGTTGTAATGTCTTTGTATATTCCCTCCGGAGTGATGCCGAGCGCAGCAGCCCCTATTGACGGATCGGTAAAGTGTCTGGTTTCTCTTGTCCTTATAGCGGTTCTACTTCTCAAATTCGGATTCCATGCAGGGAGCTCTTCTATGACATATAGATTCTTAAGTGCATTTATATATTTTGCGAAGACATCTTTATCAAAGGTCTCATCTGTCGAAGTACAGTCATCCCTCAATGTTTCATCGGTAGCGGCAATTGAAACATTCCTTGCGTATGAGCGCATTACCTTTCGCGCGCGTTGTTCATCCTTTCTCAGTGGAATATCCTTTAGGGAAAATATATCGTCCGTTATGACAACTTCGCAGTAATCCTTGGCCTGGGCAAGTGAAACATCACGGTTCTGGTTTATTGCAAGAGGCCATCCCCCACGGCAAATATAGTAGGCATAATCATCCAGACCCTTATCCGTAAAAGATGAATCAAAAATGCCATTCTTCAGGTCTGATAGTGATACTGAACCGTTGCTTTCTCCCGTTTCATACAAAGACAATGTGCGCATCATCTTTCGCACTATCCGGCCATTACCTGTATGTCTGCTGTTTTCTTCACTCAGTTCAGAATTGCTTTTATCCGTAACACTACCGGTAAGAATATACTGACCGAATTCACTGGTCTTATCTACCTCGTATTTTATCTGATCCCATATGAATGAGACGTGCTGCCACTCGTCAATCAATATTGGCTTAGGGCCATAATTCAGGAAATTACTAGGAGCTATTTTAGCCAAATCAAGATAGTCCTGCCTGCTGTCAAGAGGCATCAAATCTATAATAGTCTTGGCGTACCTACTTGCAGTCGTGGATTTACCGCACCATTTAGGTCCTACAATTACTAGAGCGCCTTTGCTCTTTAACGTGAATTGTACAGTTTCGTCAAATAGTCTATTGATATACTTTTTATTAGCCATAGCAAGCTCCTCCGTGAGTCTATTTTAGCTAAAATCGGAAGAATATTCAATTTTATATCGGAAGA
>CADAJM010000081.1 GCA_902788245.1 uncultured Eubacteriales bacterium
TTTACGAAGTGCTTCATGCATCGGACGAATCCATCGAGAGCGATGTGTGTCACGAAACAGATGCACCCGAGGGAACGTTTCATGAGGGCGACGAAATAGAACTTGCCATCGACTGGGATTTCAGATTCAGAAACATGCAGCGTCACCTCGGAGAACATATGCTTTCCGGCACCATGGACACCCTCTTTGACGGAGTGAACAAAGGATTTCACATCGGAGAGGACTACGTGTCTATAGATATAGATCTTGAGGGACGCATGCTCACAGAAGACGAACTCGATCTCGCAGAGCGCACCGTCAACGAAGCCATATGGGCCGATCTTCCGGTCACAACCGAATGGTTCGATACCTACGAGGAGTCCTTGGTCAGACCTGTAAGGAAACAGGTCCCTCACGACGGAAGAGTATCCGTAGTCAGCGTCGGCAATCTCGAAGATCCGTACGACTGCATCGCATGCTGCGGCGTCCACCCTTCCAGTTCATCAGAGGTCGGCCTTCTCGCCATTTACAAATGCGAGTCCAACAAAGGCATGAACCGCATATTCTTTGACTGCGGAGCCAATGCCTGGGACAGACTTACTGCCGAGGCACATATTCTGAGAGATATCGCGGTCGGTTATTCCTGCACGCCTAAAGATGTGCCTTCGCGCATGGCAGCGGAGGCTGAGCAGAACTCCGCAGTTCGTTCGCGCCTCTCAGATTTGGCAGATTATGTAAAAGAAAACGAAAAAAGGATTATAATAGAAGAGATCAATAATGCGAATTCGCATATATATAAGTACACATCCGATGTGCTCAGCACGGACGAGATGCTCAAAATGGGCTTCGATGTGATACATGAGATCGAAGGACTCTTCCTCATCATGATCAATCCGGATACATCGACCTGCTTGCTTCTCTCATCGGACGAGAACATTAAATGCGGAGATATTGTAAAAGAAAACGCTTCGAAATTCGGCGGCAAAGGCGGCGGAAGACCGGACAATGCCAGGGCCATGTTCGAAGACATGAAATCTCTTGAAGAATTTGTATGCACTATAACAAAGGAGTAAAGAAATGGACCACAAACTGATAATCACCATCGACCGCGAATACGGATCGGGCGGCCACGAGGTCGGAAGGCGACTTGCGGAACAACTCGGTATCAAGTTCTACGATGAGGAACTCATCGCCGCGGCGGCATCCGGCACCGGATATGTAGAGGAGTATGTAAAGGAAAACGACGAAAAAGCTCCGGACTTCTCCTTCGCATCTCTTATCTCGAGTGTTGACACCTTCCAGTCCCTCCCTTATGCCAAAATCCAGGAGGAACAGTTCAGCATAATCAGGGATATCGCATCCAAGGAAAGCTGTGTCATAGTCGGTCGAGCCGCAGACTACATCCTGGATGACGAAGAACACATCAGCGTGTTCATCTTCGCTCCTATTGAGGAGAGACTCAAGAGAAAGCTTGAACTCGAGATAGTAAATAAGAAAGAACACCCTCTCGGGGAAGCCGAAATGATCAAGAAGATCAAGCAAAGAGACAAACAGAGACGTCGCTATTACGAGTTCTACACCGACAACAAATGGGGCGAGAGAGACGTATACGACCTTCTTATCAACACGAGCAGAGCAGGTATCGACGGAGCGGTTGACATTATCCGTACATACATAGATAAGAGCAAGGGTCAGGACATCCTGTCCGGCATTGTCAAATAACCCAAATTGCTTGAAAAACTGTTGTTATATTTGTATAATTTTTTCATGTAGTTTCATCGCCGATTGGGGGCGATGAAAGTCTTTAGAAAATTAGTTGTAGGGAGGAAAAACGATGAAGAAATTTATTGCTTTAATGCTTACACTCCTGCTCGCAATGACATCACTCGCAGCATGCGGTGGCGGCGGAGACAGTGGTTCCGGTGGCGACACCATCAAGATCGGTGTATTTGAACCGGCATCCGGAGACAACGGCGCAGGTGGTAAGCAAGAAACACTCGGTATCCAGTATGCTAACGAAGTTCAGCCTACGGTTGAAATCGGCGGCAAAGAGTACAACGTAGAACTCGCTATCGTAGATAACGAGTCCGACAACTCCAAAGCTGTTACAGCTGCACAGGATCTCGTTTCCAAGGGCGTGTCAATCGTTCTCGGTTCATATGGTTCCGCAGTATCAATCGCAGCTGCTGACGTATTCGCAGATGCAGGCATGCCTGCTATCGGAGTTACATGTACAAACCCTCAGGTAACAGCTGACTGTGAGCAGTATTTCAGAATCTGCTTCCTCGATCCGTTCCAGGGTACAGTACTTGCTAACTATGCATGGGAGAACGGCATGAAGAAAGCTTACTGCCTCTCCAAGCAGGGCGACGACTACTCCAAGGGTCTCGTAAACTACTTCATCGAGGCGTTCAAGGGTCTCGGCGGAGAAGTAGTCGAAGAGCAGTTCCCTGATAAGAACTCAGACTTTACATCATATGTAGCCAACGCTAAAAAGAACAACTGTGATGTATTCTTCAGCCCTGTATCCACAGAGGCTGCTGCACTCATCATCGACCAGGCTGAGGCACAGTCACTCGGTATGCCTATCCTCGCAGGCGACACATGGGATTCCAACGTAATCACAGGTGCTGCAAAGGGTAAGAACGTAGAAGTCGTAGTTACAACCTTCTACCAGGAGGGTGGTAACCCTGAATTCGACAGCGGCATCAAAGAGTGGATGGAGAACAATTCAGAAGCTAAGACAAACAACGGCGGCAACACAGACCTCGCTGCTGTTACGGCAATGGGATATGACGCATACTTCGTAGCTCTCGAGGCTATGAAGGCTGCAGGCTCCACAGATCCTGCTGACATCCTTGCTGCACTGCCTGAGCTGAATGCTACAGGACTTGTTTGCGGAGACGTTACATTCAACGAAGTCGGAGACGCCAACAAGACAACAGCATTCGTTAAGAAGTGCAACAACGAAACAGGCGCTTGGGAATTCGTTAAGGAGCAGAGCGCTGAGTAATCCGCTAAAACTCGCATGAATTGCAACACACACTTGCAGGAGTTGCAGTTGGCGGACAATATGCATTAATAGCCATTGGATATACGATTATTTACGGTATCCTCAGGCTCATTAAAAAAACAATAGAATTGCGGGAAGCCGCGCAGGCTTCCCGCAATTTTGTACCAATCAATTATCACTAAGCAGTAAGGAAACACTTTATGGGATTCATACAAACCTGGCTTCCGTACATACTTGCAGGAGTTGCAGTTGGCGGACAATATGCGTTAATAGCCATTGGGTATACGATGGTTTACGGTATCCTCAGGCTCATTAACTTTGCCCACGGAGATGTGTTTATGTGGTCCGGACTTATCATGGTCTATCTGATCACGATTCTTCCTCTGTGGCTATCCGTAATACTCGTAATAATATTTGCAATTGTGCTCGGTACCACCATTGAAAAGGTCGCATACAGACCTCTTCGCTCGGCACCGCGTATGTCGATAATGATCTCCGCCATCGGAGTTTCTTATCTTTTGCAGAACTTCGCTTTGTACATAACGGGCGGACTTACCAAGACCTACCCTACCATCGGATGGCTTCAGCGCACCGTATCAATCGGTTCGGCTACCACCAAAATGGTAACCCTGGTCACCCCGGTTCTCACAATCGTGTTGGTATTCCTGCTCGTAATGCTCATCAAGCATACCAAGATCGGTATGGCTATGAGAGCTGTTTCGAGAGATTTCGAGACATCCTCTCTGATGGGTATAGATATAGACAGAGTCATCACCGTTACATTCGTTATCGGCTGCGCACTTGCAGCCATAGGCTCTATACTCTACTTCTCCAACTACACCGGCATTCAGCCTATGTCGGGCGCCATGCCTGGACTTAAGGCCTTCGTAGCCGCGGTATTCGGCGGAATCGGATCGGTACCGGGAGCCGTAGTCGGAGCCTTTGTAATCGGTGTTGCTGAGAACCTCATCAAAGGTATCGGCTGGACCAACTTCTCAGACGCTTTCACATTCGTACTTCTCATCATCATCCTGATGGTCAAACCTACAGGACTCTTTGGCGAGAAGAACATCGACAAGGTATAGGAGGACGCCATGGAAAAGACATTAAACAACAAGACCAAACTCGTCCTCTCAATAGCAGCCATAGCACTGCTGCTTATACTGGTATATGTGGGAGACAATACTATTCCTGCCAACTCAAGTTGGAAGATGCTCATCACGGTAATCGAAAAAGGTTCCATATTCGCACTTGTAGCTGCGTCCATGAACCTCCTCAACGGATTCACCGGGCTCTTCTCTCTCGGACAGGCGGGCTTCATGCTCATAGGAGCATACACTTACGCTATATTCACAATTCCGGGCAAATCCCACGAGGCTGTATATCAGTACTTCGACGGCGGACTCATCCAGTGGTCCATCGTAGAGATACTCGAGGGCAAGCTCGGAGTGTTCGGACACTACATCGGTATGTTCATCCCGATGATAGGCGCAGGACTCTTGGTCGCAGTAGTAGCTGCACTGATCGGAATCCCTGTACTCAGGCTGAAATCCGACTACCTCGCAATAGCGACTCTCGGATTTGCCGAGATACTCAGGGCGTTCTTCCAGTGGAACTCTCTCGGCCCTATCACAAACGGATCTAACGTACTTCGTAAGTACACCACATACGGCAACGCAATCTTCCCTGTTCTCGTATCAGGTATATGCATTGCCATAATCGTACTTCTCATCAACTCGACATACGGCCGCGCATTCCGTGCTATCCGTGATGATGAGATCGCGGCAGAAGCCATGGGCATCAACCTCTTCAAACACAAAGAGATGTCCTTCGTAATATCCTCGTTCTTCGCGGGTATTTCGGGAGCGCTCCTGGCTATGTTCCAGACGACGATTAACGCCATGCCGTTCAACACGGTTATGACATATGAGATTCTCCTCATCGTAGTTATCGGAGGTATCGGATCGATTACGGGTTCCATCTTAGGTGCCTTCCTATTCATCTCGACTTCCGAGTGGCTGCTCAGAGGTCTTGACGCCGGCAAGTGGCTCGGTATTTCATCAAATCTCATGAGGCCGGGCTTCCGTAAAGTAGTATTTGCGATCATCATAATGCTCATCGTGCTCTTCTATGCACAGGGCATCATGGGAAGCCGTGAGTTTAGCTGGGATAGTTTCATCAACTGGTGGAAGAACCTTCCTGCCAACCTCAAGGCATGGCCGGCTAAGAGAAAAGCCAAATCAACTGCCAAGAAAGAAGCGCGCGCGCGCAAAGCCGCCGCCAAGGCTAAGGCTAAAGAAGCCAAGGCTGAGGGCGAAGCAAAACGCGCTTCCGGTGAGGCTCTCTTCACACCGCTTCCTACAAGCGATGAAGTAATGGTATTCGGAAAGGAGGGCAAATAGTATGGCTAAGCAAGATAACAGAGAAGTCGTACTGAGACTCTCCGACATAACCATGCAGTTCGGCGGAGTTGTCGCAGTAGATAACTTAAACCTCGAAGTACACAAGAACGAAATCGTAGGTCTCATCGGCCCGAACGGAGCCGGAAAGACCACGGCGTTCAACTGCATCACCGGCGTATATGAGCCTACCAACGGTGCGGTTGAGATAAACGGCAATGTCGTCATCGAAAATTACCCTCAGGGTAAGATGAAGGACGAATATGCAGGAAAGAACCAAGGCAAATACACCAAGGCTCTGACCATGCTTCCGGATAAAGTAACAAAGCTCGGCGTGGCACGTACATTCCAGAACATCCGCCTTTTCAAAGGCATGACTGTACTCGAAAACGTAATGGTCGCCATGCACATGAACCAGAGCGAATCCGTATTCGGTGCGACATTCAGAAGCAAAAAAGCCCGCGAGGAAGAGAAAGTCATGAAAGAGGAAGCACTCGAGCTTCTCAAAAAACTCGATCTCTACGATAACAGAGACGACATGTCTACTTCCCTTCCTTACGGAAAACAAAGGCATCTTGAGATTGCAAGAGCCCTCGCAACTCACCCATCCATACTGCTGCTGGACGAGCCGGCCGCAGGCATGAACCCGCAGGAGTCGGATGACCTGATGAGATTCATCGGCCGCATCCGCGACGAGTTCGATCTCTCCATACTGATGATCGAGCACCACATGCAGGTTATCATGGGTATATGCGAGCACATCTACGTACTCAACTACGGCGGACAGATTGCCGACGGCACCCCTGCCGAAATCCAGGCAAATCCTGCCGTTATCGAAGCTTATCTGGGAGGTGATGAATAATGCTGGCTATCAGAGATTTAGACGTTCATTACGGCGGAATTCACGCCCTCAGAGGTGTCAACATCGACGTTCCGGACGGCAAGATCATCTCGCTGATCGGTGCCAACGGTGCAGGTAAATCCACGACTCTCAAATCCATAATGAGTCTGGTTCCTAAGTCCGGCGGACACGTCTACTGGGACGACACAGAGATTACATCTCACAAGACCAAGGACGTAGTTGCCGAAGGAATCATCCTCTGCCCGGAGGGAAGGCGTATATTCCCTGACCTGACGGTGGATGAAAATATAGCAGCGGGAGCTTATCTGAGAAAGGATAAGGAAGAGATTAAAAGGGACAGAGACTGGGTATACGAACTCTTCCCTCGTATCGCAGGCAGGACTTGGCAGCTCGGCGCGACGCTCTCCGGAGGAGAGCAGCAGATGCTCGCGGTTGCGCGTGCACTGATGTCCAAGCCTAAACTCCTGATGCTGGACGAGCCGTCGCTTGGACTCGCGCCGCTCGTAATCAAAGACATATTTGCCATCATTCAAAAGATTAAAGAGGAAGGCGTAAACATCCTGCTCATCGAACAGAACGCAAAAGCCGCCCTCGACATCTCCGATTACGCTTACGTACTCGAGACAGGCGTCATCACTATGGCAGGCCCGGGTAAAGCCCTCCTGAATGACGAAAGAGTTCAGGCCGCATACCTCGGAGAATAAAACTCCATATTACAAATTCGGACGGGCATCAGCCCGTCCTTTTTCGTCCCCTATTCAGTTTTTATTTCTTCAAACATCTCCCGCACACTCGGCGCATTATTCGTCAGTTTCTTTATGCTGACCGCATCCAACTTGTTGTTTGCGGCATTCAGATGATTGCCCGATGTGACGAGTTTTTCTCTTATCTTAGTCAGCGCGTCGATAGCGTTATCTATGCCCTTGATAGCTTC
>CADAJM010000082.1 GCA_902788245.1 uncultured Eubacteriales bacterium
TGCGGTATCATCGACGGAGAACGACACGGTATCGGCAACTCTCAATCAAAAGAGGGTGGATGTAAATAAATTTGCGCCTACGGATATAATGGCGCTGGCGGATTTGAGCGATTGCATGGCCGGCGAAAACCGCGTGAGCATAAACGTGAGCGGACCGACAGACACCAGCGTAATCAGCTCGGGACCGGATCACGTGACGGTCAATGTCGAGAGAACCGTAAGTGAGTTTATGGACATTGATGTTGTCTATGACAAAGGCGCACCGGAAGAGGCGGAGCCTATCGCGACAGATATGAGCCATGTAGAGGCTGAGGTAATTTGCGCGGCGAGCAAACTGGATGATGTTAAAAGCATAGCTGCCGTCCTTGACTACAACGAAGTAAATTCCAAGACCAAGAGTTACTCTGCAAAGCTCGTGGCCCTGGATGCTGACGGAGAGGCGGTCAAACATGTGGTGATTTATCCGGAGGAGATTTCACTCGATGCAAGCGCCGGAGTTACCAAGAGCGTGAGCCTGAATGTTCCTGTAAACAACAAGTCGAACGACAATTACGAAAGAAAATACACCGCGCCTAGCACGGTGGTCATAAAGGGCATGAAGGAAGATCTGGATAAGATTTCTGCTGTAGAAGCAAAAGAAATTGACATCAGATACGTATATGACAGTCAGGAGATTCCTATTGAAATCGAATTGCCTGAGGGGGTGTATCTCTCAAATACATCAAAGGATGCAGTTCTAAAGGTGGTTGCGACTAAGGCAGCGACTGAATCCAAAAGCGAAGACGGCGATGAAAACGGAGAAGGCTAGATTTCGAGTAGAGCGCGCGGTTCGCAGCCCAGTGCAGAAGACAGCATAATGAGATATTCTGCGCGAGCGTGATTTATATCTTTCTGCCTTTGCTCGTATTGCTGAATAGTGCGAAGAGGCACAGCGGAGGCCTTGGCGAGTTCACTCTGGCTGAGGCCGTTTTTAATGCGCAATTTCTTGAGATTTGTCATTGAGGATGTCGCGCTCTTTTTGGCTGCCGCTGCGCGGATACCGTAAAGAATTGCTGCGGCCTTCAGATAATTATTGGATGCTTCTTCGAGGGCGGACTGCCTCGATGTCTCGTCCGCATCCCATGGGAGATTGTCCAAGGAAGCAGTTCTCGCTTTTTTATATTCCTCAATCAGGTCTTCGCTCGGAAGCAGTGCCAATATATCTTCGAAAGATGCTGCATGCTCCCACTGAATATTTGCAAGAGCATAGCCGCACCAATACTCCGGACTCAGTGCTGCGGTGAGCCTCGGATTTGTCCTGCCGTATGCTATACCGCTGCGCTCGAGGGTTTCGTATGCGAGCTCAATTCCGGACATGCCGCATATGATGCCGATGTCTCCGCGCTCAAAGAGCGCGGAGACGCCGGATGCGGAGAATAGACTAAGCATCGCATCCGGTGCGATGTGGAGGCTGTGGACTGCAAAGTCCAGCATCCTCCCCATCGAATCGGCAGCCTTATCAAGGAGGACTTTATTGTAAGCGTGCATCATATGCTTTAATCTCCTCATTTATTAAATCGCTGATGTACAGTCCGGGCGTCCCCGCTTTTTTATATGCGCTCTTAAGCACAGCCATTTGGCGCGACAGCTTCTCGGGATATATATCCTTGGAAGATGCCGTCACATATCCGACGTAGGATACGCGATCAAACGCTCTGTTGCTCTTTAGTACGAACTGCGTGCCGAGCTCTCCGCTCGTAAGATGCCTGCGAAGTTCCTGAAAGGGAAGCTCGTTGTTCAAGAAAAGCTGGGCGAGGGTAAAGCTCACATCGTCAGCTCTGTAGCCCGCTATGCAGTCGCAGTTCTGGTAATCGACGGGGAAATTGTTTGCTATATACTCCTCGGCCGAGTGAAAGACGGGAGAGCTCCGGTCAAATTCACGGTAGTTTATGAGAAGACTCAGCCAGTGCAGTATGGTGTACTGCGAGCTCGCAAGATCGATGATGCGAAGTCCGCTGTCGTTTAGGGCATAGACACTGACAAATCCGTTGTCTCTCGCAGTGACAGCCCATTCAGCTGCACGGCCTTCATCTTCCGTGCAATAAAAACCCAGACCGAAATCATTGTAGCTCCTTCCGATTCCGAATCTCGGCTCTCTTACTATTTGATTCGCACCATGGTATATTCTCATAACCAAACTATACTCCTTTGGGAGTATAAAATCAAAAGAATTTGCCGTTTTGCCTTTACCGAGGCTCTGACTGAGATGTATAATTCTTTCGGTTTTGAGAGCATCCCTGCGGATGCCCGTATGAAAAGAGTAAAAAAGGAGAGAGAAAATGAGAGTAGTAATTCAGAATGATTATGACAAAATGTGCAAATGGGCAGCAGATTATATCGCAGATAAGATCAATGCTCACAAAGAAGACAGACCGTTCATACTCGGACTTCCGACCGGTTCTTCGCCAATCGGTGTATATAAAGAACTCATCAAAAAGAACAAAGCGGGCGAAGTATCATTTGCCAACGTAGTTACATTCAACATGGACGAATATCTCGGACTTCCGCATGAGCACGACCAGAGCTATTGGTACTTCATGCACGACAATTTCTTTGATCACCTTGTAGATATGAAGAAAGAGAATATCAATATCCTCAACGGAATGACAGACGATCCTGAAGGCGAGTGCGCTCGCTACGAGGAGAAGATCGCAAGCTATGGCGGCATCGATCTCTTCATGGGCGGAATAGGAGTTGACGGCCACCTCGCATTCAACGAGCCATACACATCACTGACATCCCGCACGGGAGTACGCGACCTGACCACAGACACTCGCATCGTAAACTCGAGATTCTTTGGTAATGACCCTGAGGCAGTGCCTGCACAGGCCCTGTCCGTAGGTATCGGAACCGTCACAGACAGCAAGGAAGTTCTCGTACTCATCAGCGGCCACAACAAGGCAAGAGCCATGGCTGCAGTAGTTGAGGGCGGAGTAAGCCAGAAGTGGACATGCTCTGCACTCCAAATGCACAACGGCGCAATCATCGCATGCGATGAGGAAGCCTGCGGCGAACTCACTGTAGATACATATAAGTATTTCCTTGATATCGAAAAGAGCCAGAGACTGTAGTTTCAGCTCTGCTCACAATGACAAAAGGAGACAATAACAATGGGTAAATATTTCGGAACTGACGGCTTCCGCGGCGAGGCCAACAAAACGCTAACATTTGACCACGCCGTTAAAATCGGAAGATTCCTCGGCTGGTATTACGGCAAGAGACTGGATAAAAAAGCCAAGATCGTAATCGGTAAAGACACGAGAAGATCGAGCTACATGTTCGAGTACGCGCTCTGCACGGGCCTCATGGCAAGCGGCGCAGACGCATATATCATGCACGTTACGACAACTCCGTCCGTATCATATATCGCAAGAGTCGACGACTTCGACTGCGGCATCATGATCTCGGCATCCCACAATCCGTACTATGACAACGGCATCAAGATCGTAAACAACAACGGAGAGAAGATGGACGAGGAGACACTGCTCAGAGTAGAGGCCTTCCTCGACGGAGAACTCGAAATCCCTATGGCCGAGAGAGAGGAAATCGGTTGCACGGTCGACTACGCTAGCGGACGTAACCGCTACATCGGCTACCTCATCTCCATGTCCAAATACAGTTTCAAGGATGTCAAAGTCGGACTCGATGTGGCCAACGGAGCTGCATGGTCGATTGCCAAGGGCGTATTCGACGCACTCGGCGCCAAGACTTATGTCATGAACGACCATCCGGACGGTTTCAACATCAACACCGGATGCGGTTCGACGCATATCGAGCACCTTCAGAAATTCGTCGTAGACAACGGCCTCGATGTAGGATTTGCCTATGACGGAGATGCAGACAGATGTCTGGCTGTAGATGAGAAGGGCAACGTAATCACGGGCGACCACATCCTTTACATCTACGGAAAATACATGAAGGACAGGGATAAACTCCTCAACAACAAGGTTGTTACGACCGTAATGTCCAACTTCGGCCTCTACAAAGCTCTCGATGCAGCCGGCATCGAATACGAGCAGACCAAGGTCGGAGACAAATACGTATACGAGAACATGGTCCAGAACGGCCACCGCATAGGCGGAGAGCAGAGCGGTCACATCATATTTACAAAGTATGCGACCACGGGAGACGGAATCCTCACATCGCTCAAACTCATGGAGGCTATGCTCGCCAAGAAGAAACCTATGAGCGAACTCGCAGCACCTGTCGTATTCTATCCGCAGGTACTCAAGAACGTAAGGGTTAAGAGCAAAGAGGACTGCATGAACGACCCTGACGTGCTCGCAGCGGACGAGGCTGCCAAGAAGGCACTCGGAGACAAGGGCCGCACACTTCTCAGAGAGTCCGGCACAGAGCCTTTAATCCGCGTAATGGCAGAGGCTCCGACCGAGGAAGAATGCGAGAAATACGTGGATTCCATCATCGACGCCATCCGCAAAAAAGGACATCTGGTAGAATAATAAGCTTATACAAGCGACGAAGTATCTTTAACAATATTTGCAGAGGACAAGAAATGTATAGCATAAAAGATTTATATGATCTCGATCATACGCTTGCCAAGGATTACCTCTCGCAGTTCACATATCCGTGGGAGGCGCTCAAAGGCATCAAGGATTTCATACTCGAACTCGGTCCGACTCTGGACAAGAGCGAATATGAAGAGGTTTCCGAAAACGTATGGGTGCACAAAACAGCCAAGGTTTTCCCTTCGGCATACCTCGGTGCGCCGTGCATCATCGGTCCGAACACAGAGGTCAGGCACTGCGCTTTCGTAAGAGGCTCTGCCCTTGTAGGTGCAGACTGCGTGGTAGGAAACTCGGTAGAACTCAAGAACGTAATCCTCTTCGATCACGTTCAGACCCCGCACTACAACTACGTAGGCGACTCCATACTCGGCCACTACAGCCACATGGGAGCCGGCTCTATCACATCCAATGTAAAAGCGGACAAGACACTCGTAGTTGTAAAGAACGGAACGGAAATGATTGAGACGGGCATCAAGAAATTCGGAGCCATGCTCGGAGACCACGTAGAAGTGGGCTGCAATGCCGTGCTCAACCCGGGCACCGTAATCGGAAGAAACTCAAATATCTATCCGACATCCTGCGTCAGAGGAGTTGTACCGGAAAACAGCATCTACAAAGACAGTGGCGAGATTGCAGACAAGCATCAGTAGCCGTAAAGCGTAGTAGTTGTTGAGAATTATCAATAACCCAAGGCGTTGAAGTTGTGCGAGAGTTATCAATAGTGGTAAAATAGTCTCGCTTGCTGCAGATGAGATGCAGGAGCGAGACTGATGTTTTTTAACGGATTGGAGACAGTAAACAATGAGTGAGAGAAGAGTAGGAACAGTATCACGCGGCATCAGATGCCCTATATTCCGCGAGGGAGACAATCTCGCAGAGCAGGTTGTAGACAGCGTGCTCGCAGCATCTGAGTCGGACGATTTTGAAATAAGAGACAGAGACATTCTCTGCATCACCGAGTCTGTTGTGGCAAGATGCCAGGGCAACTACGCAAGCGTAGAAGACATCGCAGCAGACGTTAAAGCCAAACTCGGCGGAGAGACAATCGGTATCATCTGGCCGATACTCTCAAGAAACAGATTTGCCATCTGCCTCAGAGGAATGGCCATGGGAGCAAAGAAAGTAGTTCTCATGCTCAGCTATCCGTCAGACGAAGTCGGTAACGCACTTCTGACCATGGATCAGGTTGACGCTGCAGGCGTCAATCCATACAGCGACGTGCTGAGCCTCGAAAAATACAGAGAACTCTTTGGCGAAAACAAGCACCAGTTCACGGGTGTCGACTACGTATCATACTACGGAGAGATTATCGAAGAGGCAGGCGCTGAGGCCGAGATCATCTTTGCCAACCACGCAGAGGAGATCCTGAACTACACAAACAACGTAATCGCCTGCGACATCCATACACGCGCTCGCACCAAGAGAATTCTCAGGACGAAGGGCGCAAACGTAATCGGAATGGACGAAATCCTGAACGCTCCTGTAAACGGCAGCGGATACAACGAGGCATACGGCCTCCTCGGTACCAACAAATCCACAGAGGATACGGTCAAACTCTTCCCTAGAGATTGCCAGCCACTCGTCAACGAGATCCAGGCCATGATGAAAGAAAAGACAGGCAAGGACATCGAAGTCATGGTATACGGAGACGGAGCTTTCAAAGATCCTGTAGGAAAGATCTGGGAGCTCGCAGACCCTGTAGTATCCCCGGGATACACAGCAGGACTCGAAGGCACACCTAACGAGCTCAAACTCAAATACCTCGCAGACAACGACTACTCAACGCTGACAGGCGAGGAACTCAGAGAGGCTATCACCAAAGCCATCGAAGAGAAGCCACAGGAGAGCCTGGTCGGAAACATGGCATCCGAGGGCACAACGCCGAGAAGGCTCACAGACCTCATCGGATCCCTCTGCGACCTGACATCGGGCTCCGGCGACAAAGGAACTCCGGTAGTCTACATCCAGGGCTACTTCGATAACTACACAACCGGCAAATAGAAAAACAGCGCTCGCAATTGCGAGCGCTATTTTAATGCTTAATCCCAGAGATTTTGCGGGTAAGTGCCGTTTGATTTGAGTTCGGCGAACTTCGCAACCACGTCCGGTTTGTCTTCTTTGTAGGTGACGCCGAACCATTTGTCGCTCGAGGTCAGCACCTCGTAAGTGGCGCTGCCGTCGGCTATCTGATCGTTGATAGGCGACTGGATGTAGTACTCGCCCTTGAGAGGGTTGTCCTGCATTATCTTATCCAGAGCCTTGACGAAGCCGGCCTTGAGAACTTCCATGTATTCGAAGCCGAAGCCCCAGAGGTTCATGGAAACAGGGGAGTCGGCAGGAATGGTGATCTTGCTGCCGTCATCCAAAGCATCTGTTACGCTGCCGTCAGGTTCCTCTCCGACTTTCAGATGCTCTTCGATTCCGGTGAGCAGTCCGTCCTTGGCCTGACAGATTCCTCTTGAAACCGTGCCGTTTTCGGACAGGGTATTTTTGATTTCGAAACCGACCATGCAGTTGTGCGAAGCGTCGGCTTTTGTTGTCAGGAAGTCGTAGATCTTTACGAAGCCTTCTTTGCCGTAGTAGTCATCTGCGTTGATGACG
>CADAJM010000083.1 GCA_902788245.1 uncultured Eubacteriales bacterium
GAACCACCTTTTCCTCCGCCGATCGGAAGACCTGTCAGGGAGTTCTTGAAGATCTGCTCGAATCCGAGGAACTTGATGATTCCCGGATATACATTAGGAGCGAATCTCAGACCGCCCTTGTAAGGTCCGATTGCACTGTTGAACTGATATCTGTAGCCTTTGTTGACCTGAACTTTACCGTTGTCGTCAACCCATACTACTCTGAAAGTAACGCCTCTTTCAGGCTCTACAAGTCTTTCAAGAAGTGCATTTGCCTCATACTCAGGGTGTTTTTCAACAACCGGTGCGAGGGAAGTCAATACTTCTTCTACAGTCTGGTGGAATTCTACCTCTCCAGGATTGTTAGCTTTGCACTGCTCGATGACTCTTTCTACATAATTTGCCATTGGTATCACTCTCCTTATAATAAAGCTTTATTATCGATACGGGCATCCCTTCGCCCGCATTTAAATTTTAACATTTCACTACTAAATGTCAATAAAATAACGTACCAGAAATGTGTAGTTTTCAAGGAGTTTTAAATAAGAAAGGAGCGGATTATATACTCCTCGACTCGGGTCCTCGAAAATTCGAAACTCAATGCGTTTCATGCCTCCTCGATGGAAAGCAAGGAATTCCGCTCTCTCGTCAGGCTCGATCGCTCCAGTTCCTCGCTTTCTTTCACTCTCGGAGTCCTTCTCCGCTGAGTTTCTGAATTTCCTGCGGATTCTCGTCTTGGTGTATATAATCCACTCTTCTAATTCGGATTTTTGAGGACGTTCAGATGTGTGCTGCAAGCCTCTTTTATGATAAAATAACTGAGTTATGCAGATGAATTTGAACAGTGAACAGAATAAGGCCGTAAGGCAGATTGACGGACCGGTATTGATACTTGCAGGAGCGGGCTCGGGCAAGACCGCAACCATGACTCACAGGATCGCCTACATGATAGAACAGGGCATAGATCCTCACAGCATACTCGCCGTTACTTTTACCAACAAAGCAGCAGCAGAGATGCGTAGCAGGATAGAAGCCCTTGTCGGAGATACTCGCGGGATGTGGGTTATGACTTTCCATGCGATGTGCCTTCGCGTGCTCAGATATTCATGCGAGAGCCTGGGATACAAGGCGGGATTTACTGTCTATGATGAGACAGATAAGAAAACATTGCTTAAGAGAATCGTCAAAGAACTCGAACTGGATGATAAGATGACGCCTCCGGCACTGCTCGGTGCCGTAATCAGCAAGTGCAAGGAAAGAGAGGAGAGTCCGGACGATTTCCTCGCAGCCAGCCACGGTCTGCCTCGAGATAAGGACATATACGAGGCGTACAAAAAATACAACAGCGATCTTATGGCAGCCAATGCCATGGACTTTGACGACCTCCTATGGAATGCAGTTAAGCTCTTTGAGCAGGAAAAAGGCGTGCTTGCATACTATGCAAATCGTTTTAAATACATAATGGTGGACGAGTACCAGGATACCAACCATCTCCAATACAAACTGATCAGCATGCTCGCGTCGGGGCACGGAAATTTGTGCGTCGTGGGTGATGACGATCAGTGCATCTACCAGTGGAGGGGAGCGGACATTCGAAACATACTCGACTTTGAGAACGATTTCGGTGACGCTTTTACCGTAAGGCTCGAGCAGAACTACAGGTCTGACGGCAATATACTGAAGCTCGCGAACTCCGTGATTAAGAACAATAAAGAGAGAAAGCAAAAGGCTCTCTGGACGGACAGAAAAGACGGAGAAAAGATCACCTACAGGAGATTCGATGATGAAAAGCAGGAAGCCTACTGGATAGGCTCTGAGATAGATCGCCTGAGAGACGAGGGCTACAGCTACAAAGACTTCGCGATTCTGTACAGAAAGAACGCACAGTCGAGAAGCTTCGAGGAGAAGTTCAGTTTCAGAGGGATTCCGTACAGGGTTCTCGCGGGGCAGAGATTCTACGACAGAAAAGAGATCAAGGACGTAATGGCTTATCTCAGACTCATCGAAAACCCGGGGGACAATGTCTCCATGCTGAGGGTGATTAATGAGCCAAGGAGAGGGATAGGCGGCAAAACCCTGGCCACAATAGAGGAATATGCAAATGCATATAACCAGAGCATATATGAGGCCCTTTGCGAGGATGAGCTCATATCCGGATTCGGTCCTAAGGTCAAGCAGGCCATCACGGAGTTTACGACTATGCTCCAGGAGATAAGAGCCGAAGAGGACAATCTCACGATTTCGGATATCTACGATAATGTCCTGAATCGCTCTGGCTACCTTAAAGCGCTCGAGGACGCGGGCACGGTAGAGGCTGACGGACGCATCGAGAATATTATGGAATTTAAATCGGTAATATCCGAGTTCGAAAAAGGCATGGCAGACGGCAGTGTTGCCGCAATGCAGGAAGAGATGCAAGCAGAGAGGCTTGCCCTGATGGGAGAGGGCCTTGAGGCAGAGGCCTCAACTCCGCTCAGCACATTCCTCGAACAGATTACACTGATGAGCGATATTGATAATCACGATGCGAACGAAGATGCGGTAGTTCTCATGACCCTCCACTCAGCTAAGGGACTTGAATTCCCTGTTGTATTCATGCCGGGCATGGAAAACGGAGTGTTCCCGGGAATTAATGCATTTGATGAAGATCACAATATGGAAGAGGAGAGAAGACTCTGCTACGTGGGAATCACAAGAGCCATGCAAAAGCTGTATCTCACGGGCGCCAAGATGCGCATGCTCTACGGTAAGACGGACTGGCAGAGTGAGTCTATGTTTCTCGATGAAATGGACAAAGACTGCATGGACGGCGACGAGACCGTAAATGATAAAGTTGCGGTCGGCTCGGGGCTTCGCGGCGAGAGCTCGTACACAGGAGACTATTTCTTTGGCGGTCACAGTCACGGCACCGTGGACGGTTATGCCGGAGCTCCTGCCTCCAAACCTTTTGATTCTCTCAAGGCATCCAAGAGGGATACAAAAGGAAAGGAGAAGATCCATCAGGAATTTGAGACAGGGGATATGCTCAGGCATCCGAAGTTCGGAGTCGGCATGCTTATAGAACAAGATGAAAAGACAATGACCGTAATATTCGATGAGGTCGGACAGAAGAAACTCGGAAAAGGCTTCGTCAAGATGGAAAAAGTGGACTGAGGATTAAGTCGTATGAGCGAGATCAAGAAAAGCAGAATAGACGAACTGGTTGAAAAACTTAATGAGGCATCCAGAGCGTATTACACGGACGGCGTGGAGATCATGACCAACTACGAGTACGACGAGATGTACGATGAACTTCTCGCTCTCGAGGACGAGACGGGCTACATAAGAGATGACAGCCCGTCGGTTAACGTCGGTTACGAGACAGCGGCCGGACTTCCTAAGGTCGAGCATGAGGTCAAGATGCTCTCCCTTAACAAGACCAAAGACAGGGACGAACTCGCCGCTTGGCTCGGGGAACAGAAAGGTCTGCTTTCATGGAAACTTGACGGACTTACGGTGGGTCTCAGCTACGAGAACGGAAGGCTCGTGCAGGGTGTGACCCGCGGCAACGGGACCCAAGGGGAACTCATCACGGCCAACGTTCTTCAGATTTCAAATGTGCCTAAGTCCATTCCTCACAAAGGCAGGGTTATGCTCAGAGGCGAGGCGGTAATCAAATATTCGGATTTCGAGAAGATAAATGCATCTATAGACGATGCGGATGCGAAGTACAAGAACCCGAGGAATCTATGCAGCGGAAGCATCAGACAACTCGATCCTAAAGTGACAGCGGAGAGAAGTGTCAGTTTCTATGCATTTACGCTAACGCAGTCAGAGGGCGTTGAGTTTGCCAAAAGAAGCGAGCAGGCGGAGTGGCTTTCGGAGCAGGGATTTGAGACAGTAGCATATGAGATAGTGGACAGGAACAATCTGTCCGCTGCAATAGATAAATACGAAGCGGCCATAGAGAATTTCGACATACCGTCGGACGGACTCGTTCTTACTCTCGAGGATCTCGAGTACGCAGCGGGACTCGGAGAAACGGCGAAGTTCCCGAGGGATTCCATGGCATTTAAGTGGAGGGATCAGCAGGCCGAGACAGTTCTGCGCGAGATAGAGTGGAGTCCGTCGAGGACGGGACTTCTAAACCCCGTGGCGATTTTCGATCCGGTGGAACTCGAAGGAACCACGGTGTCCAGGGCATCGGTGCATAACATAAACATAATGGAAGACCTCGCCCTCGGAATCGGGGACAGGATTAAGGTGTACAAGGCCAATATGATAATCCCGCAGCTAAGCGATAATCTGACGAGGAGCGGGCTGCTGGATATCCCGACGATTTGCCCTGTGTGCGGAGGAAGTGCGGAGATTAAGGATGAAGAGGGAACAAAGACCCTCCATTGCGTAAACCCTGCCTGCCCGGCTAAACAGGTCAAGAGATTTGAACACTTCGTATCCAGAGACGCTCTAAACATAGAGGGACTCTCGGAATCGGGAATACTGAAACTCATCGGAGCGGGAGCAATTGCTGAGTATGCGGACCTGTTCAGACTGGGAGAGCACAGAGAAGCTATAGTAGAACTGGAGGGTTTTGGAGGTAAGTCATTCGAGAACCTCACAGCGTCTGCTGAGCGCGCATCGCATACCACGCCTGCGAGGCTGCTCTACGGCCTGGGGGTTCCGGGCATAGGCACGGCGAACGCAAATGCGATTGCCAGATCATGCCGTAATAATTGGGCAGAGATGCAGGGGCTCGATGAAGAGGCTCTCAAGATGATAGACGGCATAGGAGACGTTATGGCGTCGGACTATGCAGCCTTCTTTGCAGATGAGACGAATAAAAGAGCTGTGGCGGATTTGCTCGAAGTGCTGACTCTCGATGAGAGTTTTGAAGAGGCGGGAGACGCGCTTGCCGGCAAAGTATTCGTAATTACGGGAAGTCTGGAGCATTACGAGAACCGTAAAGAACTCAAGACCGCTATCGAAGCTGAAGGCGGCAAAGTCGCGGGCTCAGTATCCGCTAAGACAGACTACTTAATTACAAACGATCCGAACTCGGGATCTTCGAAAAACAAAGCCGCCCGCGAACTCGGAGTCGCAATCATAACAGAAGCAGAGATTATGGAGATGCTGTCATAGCAGCGTCGCAAACCGCACGGCACTCAACCGCATCAGCGCCGGTAAATAGGATTATATAAAACTATGCATTTTCAAAGAAAAAACAAATAATTTTACATAGTTTTTTCGGGGTTGCGATTCTTTTCTATAGATTTGAGAAGGATTAGTTGACAATATTATGTATATAAGGGATATTGTAAAGTGCAAATAGTTGATTTATATTGAAGAAGTAAAAAACTATGCAAAACCACACATGATATTGTTATTTATGCATAGTTTTCAGAATTCAATTAAAATAAGAAACAGCGCGGATAAGCAGGCTGCAGCGCGATAAGCAGGCTGTAGCGCGAAGAAGAAAGAAGTAAAAGGATTAGGTAATAAGCGGAAAGGAGGTTGGACCAATGGGTATGGAAAACGTAAGCCCTGTCGTTGAGATGGATCAGGCATACGACGAGACTATCGAAAAGATATTTGAACTCCTTGAGGAGAAGAAATACTTCCATTGCAGAGACGAGCTTCTCAAACATAATGAAGTTGAGATTGCCGAAATGCTTGTGGACATCAGGCGTAAGTTCGATCTCCAGCGCATGGTGGTTCTCTTTAGAGCGCTTCCGAAAGACATCAGCGTAGATGTTTTTGCCGAGCTCTCTGTGGACGATCAGATAGATATCATTAATATCATCACGGATCCCGAGATCAAATATATTCTCGATGAGCTCGACTTCGACGACATGATCGACGTACTTGAGGAGCTTCCTTCCAATATCGTAGACAAGATACTGGATAAAACTCCGAAGAGCGAGAGGCGGCTTATCAACACTTTCCTTAAGTATAAAGAGGACTCCGCAGGCGCGCTGATGACGCCGGAGTACATCAATCTGAAAAAGACGGATACCGTAAGGGAAGCACTCGAACACATTCAAAAGGTCGGCCTCGACAGAGAGACCATTTATACCTGCTATGTACTCGATCGCGGGCGCAAGCTCATAGGAGTTATTTCTCTGAGGGCTCTCGTAATTGCGCCGGATGATGCGATAGTGGGAGATCTGATGGTGGACGACCCTGTGGTCGCTCATGTGGACGATGACCAGGAGGAAGTATCAGAACTCTTCACCAGGTATGGTTATCTGGCAATTCCGGTAGTAGACAACGAGTTCAGACTCGTCGGTATAGTCACCGTAGACGACATCCTCGATGTAATCGAAGAAGAGGTTACAGAGGATATCGAGCGTATGGGAGGAGTTATCGATACGACGGACAGAGAATACCTCGATATGTCCGTCTGGCAGCACGTTAAAGCGAGGCTTCCGTGGCTGTTCCTCCTCATGTGCTCATACTTCATCACGGGAGGCATACTCGCCGGTTTCGAAGATGCCATGTCCGCAGTAATATCACTTGTAATCTACATGCCTATGCTGATGGGAACGGGAGGAAACTCGGGCTCGCAGTCATCGACGCTTGTCATCCGCGGTATGGCTACCGGAGAGATAGACCTCAGAGATTACTACAAGGTAATGTGGAAGGAGATGCGTGTCGGAATTATCGTGGGCGTATGCCTTTCAGTGCTTAACTATTTCAGAATTGTGCATCTGGATCACAACCCGCCTATGGTGGCAATCACAGTCTGTGTATCCATGATACTTATAGTTATCATAGCCAAGCTGATAGGTTCCATGCTCCCTATGTTGGCCAAAAAAATAGGAATAGACCCTGCACTTATGGCAGGGCCTATGATGGCGTCTATCACTGATATGATATCACTTACAACTTATTTCATAATGGCAGGCATATTCCTGCATATTTAAATCAGAAGTTGAGCAGGTTGCGCGCTCTCATCTCCACGGCCTCGGATACGGCGAACACCACA
>CADAJM010000084.1 GCA_902788245.1 uncultured Eubacteriales bacterium
ATGAAGTGTTTCTCTCCTTTTTCATCTTTAACGATAATCGAAGTATCGTCTACATAAGCACCGAGCTCCGGCTCTGTGTTTCTGTAAAAAGGAATCTTCTTGGCCTTGGAATTGCAAGCTATTTCGCTTACTAATTCATCATCTCCATTGTATACGAAGTAGTCATCTTCTGTTTGATTCTCCGTAATTCTGGCTTTGGCGGCTGCATACGCCTCCATTGTTTTATGCCTGTTGAGATGATCCGGTGTGAGATTGAGTATCGCTGCCACATGTGGTCTGAATTCATCCACCGTCTCAAGCTGGAATGAAGAAACCTCCGTGACAAGCCAAGTGTCAGCATCTGCATCATCCGCCTCTGCGACTACAGGGCTTCCGATATTTCCGACGACGGCTGTCTTTCTTCCTGCGGCTTCCATTATGTTTCCTACCAGGCTCGTCGTAGTAGTTTTACCGTTAGTGCCGGTTATGGCGATGAAATTCCCCAGGCTCAGTCTGTATGCGAGTTCAATTTCTCCTATTATTTCAATGCCTTGGTTTCTGGCATCTTCAATGAAGTCCAAGTCCGTAGGAACTCCCGGGCTCAGTACGAGCATGTCATATGCGCCCATATCATCCGGCTTGTTTCCGAGAAATGCCTCAATGTTCTCATTCTTCATATATTGCAGGAACTGTGTATCCAGTTTGTCCGCTGTCGATGAGTCCTGGATGCTGACGATAGCGCCCGCATTATTGAGAGCTCTGGCGGCGGCCTTTCCGGATTTGCCCAGGCCTACTACCAGTATTCTTTTCCCTTCTATTATCTTTCTGTATTCATTTCCTCTTACCATATCGTTTCCTCTACATTTCTTATCTATACAACCGAGATAATTGCTATGATGCAGCATATCGCAGTAAATATGCAGAATCTTTTGACAACTTTGCTTTCGTGCAATCCCCCGAGTTCGAAGTGGTGATGTATCGGAGCCATCCTAAACACTCTCTTGCCTCCGCTCATTTTGAAATATCCCACCTGTATGATCACGGACAGGGCCTCTATCACGAATATCGCCCCTGCTATAGGAAGAAGCCATTCCATGCCTCCTACTATGGCAGTTGCGGAAAGAACCCCTCCCAGCGCCATTGAGCCGGTATCTCCCATGAATATCTGTGCCGGATATCTGTTGTAAAGCAGAAATCCAATCGCTGCTCCGAACACGGCCTGTCCGGCTGCGCCCATAGCCGACGGAGCTGCCTGGATAATTCCCAACACTGCAAATGTGCATGCAACTATCGCTGTCTGGCTCGAAGCCAGTCCGTCAAGGCCGTCAGTCAGATTTACGGCATTGGCCATGGCGACTTCAATAAACACGATGAACGGAATGAACAGCCATCCCATATCCACTCTTGTCTTTAAGAAAGGGACAAATACTGAAGTGCCCTCTCTGTACATCATAAACAGAGCCAGCAACAGTCCGAATAGGCACTGAAGCAGAAGTTTCTGTCTGGGTGTAAGACCTTCGTTCTGTTTTTTTGCAATTTTGTTAAAGTCGTCTATAAAGCCGACGGCTCCGAAAGCGTACATGCTGAGAAGGACCGCTATGAGATCTCCCGCTCTGCCTATTCCGAGAATTATTGCAAGTATGATTGCTGCAGTAATTCCCACTGCCATTGCAAGTCCTCCCATCGTAGGAGTCCCGGCTTTTGATAGATGGGCCTGCGGCCCCTCTTCCCTGATAAACTGGCCGAACTGCTTATGTCTCAGGTAAGGGATTAGTCGCCCTGTGCAGAGCATCGAGACCAGAAATCCGAACGCCGCCGTAATGCTGTATTTAATTATCTCCGCGCTTTCGATTGAATAATTCATCAAGATGATCTCCGTAAAAACTTAATTGTCTATTCACTGTATATATATACAGAACTGCCTTTTTCTACCTTTGTTCCGGCCTTAGGATACTGGTCTACGACAACGAATGATTTATTGTCATCGCTCTCAGGCATTACAATATGCTTTAATTCTTTATATTTCAGCGTATTGATTGCTACGTTACTGTCTTCACCTGTAACATCCGGCACCTTCACATAGTTCTTTTTATTCTTTTTCTGTTCTTCTTTGGAGTAGACCTTTTCAACTCCCATGTACTGCAGACTCTTCTCCGTAATTTCCTTTACTATCGGTCCTGCGGTATTTGAACCGTATTGTTTCTTTGTAGGCCTGTAGACTATGCATATCATGGATATCTTAGGATCATCCATAGGTGCCATTACTACAAAGGATGTGTTGGTTGCTGCCGAATATCTCTTGCCTTCGACAAAGTTCGCAGTACCTGTCTTTCCGCCGATACGGAGTCCGGGTACGTACGCCGTGGTGCCCCCTGCATCCGACACGTAGTATTCCATTATCTCTTTGAGTTTTTCTGCTGTAGGTTCAGACACAACTTGTCTTACTTTTACATCTTCAAATTCTTTTATCGTATTGCCGTTGTCGTCGACTATTTTCTTGACGATTTTAGGCTTCATGAGAACTCCGTTGGTGCCGAAACTGTTAATTGCGCACAAAACCTGAAGCGGAGTAATTGCTATACCCTGTCCGTAGCCTGTTGTAGCCAGGTCAACTATGCTCATATCTTTCGGATCTTTTACGATAGAATTGGCTTCTCCCGGCAGGTCTACGCCTGTTTTATCATCGAATCCGAATAGGTCTATATAGTTGTACAGGGTTTCCCCGCCCGTATCCATCGCTGCTTTGGCAAGCGCCGGGTTGCATGAATGACCTACGGCTTCATTGAGATCCTGCGTGCCGTGTGCTGCAAGACATCTGAGGGTGACTCCGGCTACGGTGATTGCGCCATTGCACTTGTATTTAGTCCTGTCATCAGCATGAGCAGAATCGAGTGCAGCAGCTGCGGTTATCAATTTGAAAGTGGAACCCGGTTCATACACATCGCTTACGCCTCTGATAGTCCACATCCTGCTGAGATAATCAGACTGCTCTTTATCGCTCATCTTATCGAACCTTGCCTTTTCATAGTCGCTCGAAGGTTCATTTGATTTGTTAGGATCGTATTCAGGTGTAGTGGCCATCGCAAGTATGTCTCCGGTTTTAGGATTCATGACTATACAGGTGATAGCATCTGCGCCCGTAAGCTTCATCCCTCTCTCAAGAGCATCTTCCGTAAAGTTTTGAATTACGGAGTCGATGGTCGTAACTATATTATTTCCGTCTTTAGGTTTGTAGTATCTGGAACTGTTAGATAGCGTATCTCCGTTACGGTCTGTCGTCATGACAGTCCTGCCCTTTATACCCGCCAGCTCTGTATTATACTGATACTCAAGTCCGGATCTTCCGACGTTGTTCGCATCTACTCCACCCAGAACCTGTGCGGCAAAGGCTCCGTTAGGATAGTTCCTTGTGATTTTCGTCTTAACTACAACATTGCTGTCGAAAGCTTTCCTGGCTATATCAACCTGCTCTTTACTGAGCCCGTCTGCAACCATTATCAGATTCTCCTCATCGTTGAGTATTTTCTCGAGTTCTTCCTGAGGTTTGCCGGTTGCTTCATTTAATATTTTCAGGTTACTGGCTTTAATTGCCGGAGCGATCTCATCAGACTTATAAAGGTTCTGAGAGTAAGCATAGAGTTCGTATTCCGTGACGGATTCCGCAAGGGTATTCATGCGAGAGTCATAAATAATTCCTCGGTTAGGATCTATCTCCGTATCCACCTTTTGCATCTCGGTGGCCATTACTCTCAGCTCATCCGCCCTTACTATTTGCCAATATCCCATTCGGAACATCAGTGCAAACATGGCAAGCAAAATAAAGGCGAAGCCTGCTACAACAGCATTTCTGTTGGTTCTGGTAACAGGACTGAACTTTGCCTTTTCCTTCGCTTTTGATTTCTTGCTTTTCTTAGCCGGTTTATTCTTTTCTCTTCTTTTCTTATCTGCCATGTATATATAAATCTGAGTTAGCACACAAATCGACAAGATATTATACAATATATTGTATGCGAATGTACAGTTTTCTACCCTATTTTGTGCTCTTGTGCAAAAGAACCACCGACCCGGATAAGGTCAGTGGCTCTTGAGTTCCATATTGTCTTCTTCTAGTTATATGCTTCGCTTCTTATGGCCTGTGCCAGGCTGCTGTCTTCGTCTTCTGCAGCTCCGAGATTAACAGTATTCTCTGCTGTCGGAAATACCATTCCGTATTTTTCTATTGCCACCTCTTCAATTTCAGTTACCTTGAATTCATCTGACAGATTGCTGTTCAGTGAATCGATCTCGGCCTGAAGATATGCATTCTCTTTTATCAACTCATTGTTAGCATGCTGCATGTATGCACAGTATGCTCTCATGCCTACCAAAACAAATATCCCGATGAGAATTACGGCAGCAACTCTTATGAGTCTTTTTCTGTCTCTTTTGATTCTCTTTCTGCGAACAGAATCAAGATTAACTTCCGTAGGTGCCGTGTAGTTAGGATTTCTGATTCCTTTTATCCTGCCTGCTGTAGCATTGCTTGTCATATCTGCATCCTCTGATAATCGCCTGTAACGTCTAGATAGTGTGTTTTATGTTTTAGTGTGTTTAGTGTGTTTATATTTTTTCGAGAACTCTGAGCTTGGCGCTCCTGGCTCTCGGATTTAGTTCTGTTTCCTCTTCGGTCGGGACAACCGGCTTCTTGGTCACCCTTTTTACATCTGCTTTCTTACCGCAAACGCAAACCGGAAATTCTTTTGGACATGTACACGGATTGAGTCTTCTTTCGAACTCCGTCTTGACTATCCTGTCCTCCAGTGAATGGAAGGTTATTATCGCTATCCTCCCTCCGCTGTTAAGCAGGTCCGGAAGTTCTGAAACCGCTTGTCTGAGATGCCCGAGTTCATCGTTTACTTCTATGCGTATGGCCTGAAAAGTTCTCTTAGCCGGGTGCGGACCATTTCTCCTCGCTCTTGCCGGTATGGCAGCCTTGATGATGTCTGTGAGTTCGGCTGTGGAACTGATCTGCTTTTCGGCTCTGGCATTTACAATGAATTCGGCAATTCTCGCCGACCAGTTTTCCTCTCCGTATTCGCGGATGATTCTTGCGAGTTCGTCCTTGCTGTAGCCGTTTACAACATCGTAGGCAGTAAGCCTGTCGCCCTCGTCCATCCTCATGTCCAGAGGAGCATCGTTCATGTAGGAGAAACCTCTTTCGGGATTGTCCAGCTGATACGATGAAACTCCGAGGTCCAGGAGTATTCCGTCCGCTCCGCCTTCGGTGGCATCGCTTATTGACTCCGTGTCGCTGTAGTTGGTGTGCAGGAGTTTCTTTCTGCACTTATATGCCGATAATCTCTTCTCAGCTGCAGCGAGTGCCTCGCTGTCTCTGTCGACTGCTATCAGTAATCCGCTTTCAGATAGATGGGATGCGATTCCGGATGCATGTCCTCCGCCGCCCGCCGTGCCGTCCACATATGTTCCGTCAGCCTTTATGTTCAGGGCTTCCATTACTTCGTTGTAGAGCACCGGTACGTGTTCGAATTCCATCTCTTACTCCCTACAGCTGATACTCTTTGAGCTTGTCTGTGAGACTCGGATTATCCATCAGGTTCTCTCCTGCAGTCTCTTCTCTGAGCTCTGCACTCCAGATCTCGATTTTGTTCATTGCTCCCAGAGTGACCAGGTCTTTCTTTATATGTGCGTATTCCCTCAGTTTTGCGGGAATGATTATTCTTCCTTGTGCGTCCGGATAGACTATCTCGGAATTTCCGAAGAAGTCTCTGATAAACGCTCTGAATTCTTTATCTGATTGAGGCAGCGCCGATATCTTGGCTGCCATCTCTTCGTACTCCTGCATCGTGTAGATGTAGAGGCACTCGTCGTAACCTTTTGTGAGCATGCACTGACCACCGAGATCATCCCTGAACTTTGCAGGGATGATCATTCGGTTTTTGCTGTCTATTGAGTTTTCATAAACTCCATGAAACATAGTGAAGGGGTCAGTTTTCTCAAAACAGTATTAGTTAAAACGGTTGGTTACAGTGACTAAATTTTACACCACTTTCCACCACTTTATAAGGAAATAACTCAATTTTTTTCTTTTATTCTCCACTTTTTTATGTAAAGCAGCCTTTACAAAAGCAAAAAAATAAAACAACCACAATATCTTGTGGTTGTAAAGTCTGCTTTACACTATATGTGTATCTCTAAAAATTGATTATCTGCGTCTGTTTTCGAGCTGTCTTTACTCTTGCTTTAAAGCGACTCTTCTTCTATTTTACTGAGGCGTGAAACAGTCCGTGCCTGTTGCAGTAATACCGAAATTCCTTTGTCCTGCTAATCTTAAATCGTGCTTCTGCATTCCCTTCCGGATAGAGTTTCTTAAGTTCGCATCCGTCATCCTGTATTGCCAGTATAAAAGAAATATAGTGCGTCTTGCTCATCTCGTGATTGATTGACACATAGTACTCATCTTCGACTCTCTCGATGCAAAGACGGTGGTCTTCATCCTCCGGTTCAGTATCGAGCGCAGGAAGGACTATCCCGCAGCAACTGATTACGGCCTCACCTGTACTCTGTATGATGTTTCCGCATATCGGACAAACGTGAATCTTTAGTCTCTTCATATTGAATGTCCTATTGGTGTTAGTCACATCCTCTCCGGAGAACAGCTCTATTACGGACACTCCCAAGATATCCGCAAGAGCTTCAATCAAAGTAATATCCGGATATCCTCTCCCCGTCTCCCATTTGGAAATCGCTTTGTCACTTACTCCTATCTTCTCAGCCAGTTCCTGCTGAGTCATCTTCCCGTCTTCCCTGAGACGCTTTATCATCGTTCCCGTCACATAT
>CADAJM010000085.1 GCA_902788245.1 uncultured Eubacteriales bacterium
ATATACTGCCATAGGAAAATTCCAAAATCCAATGGTGGTTGTGACAGATATGAGAATCTTGTCATTGTGCATAAAGACCTAAAGACTGCGCTAACGATGAAGAACCCTGAGATAGCAAAGAGAATGCTCACTGAAATCCCAATGGATAAGCAGAAAATGAAGAAGTTGAACAGAATTAGGAAATCGGCAAACTATGACCCAATTGAGTAAGTAACTTATTTGAGAAGTTGAAAATGTGTGATGATTCAGAACGAAAGTGATTTTGATGGAACGCCGTGTGCTATGAAAGTAGCGCGCACGGTGTGAGGCGGGGGAAAAGTCGGAGATAATTTCAAACACTTACCTATCGTTAAAAGTGTCTACGGCATGGACGCAACAATGCCCATGCCGATGGCACACATAATCGACTCACAAATACGTCAGTGAACTGCTCGGTAAAGCGACTATAGACACTAACACTTTCGGTAGGAGCTTCGGACGCAACGGAAACTATTCCAAAAATGAACAACAAGCTGCTCGAGAACTCATGACACCTGATGAAGTGCGAATGCTTGATAACAAGTACGCACTTCTTTTTATTCGAGCAGAACGTCCGATAAAGGACCTTAAGTTCGATATTCTGCAGCATCCCGCTGTGAATCTGACAACGGATGGAGATGCACCACCGTACATTCACGGAGAACCATATGACGCTATGCAGACCATAGAGCTTATAAGCGGAGTAGATTTGCCGAACGAAATTGAAACAGATGAGGCCATAGAGACAAATTACATACTGCTTTCAGAAGAGGATATTGCATACGAGCTTAGTGGAATCGGGACAGGTGCAAGAGTGCTATCTCCCGATGCTGATGCAGAATTAATTCAAGATATTTTACATGACGCAACAGAAACGGAGGACAACGACAATGAAGAAGAAACACATGAAGAAGAATTCGAAATCTATATATAAGAGCAGAGCGATAGTAACAGCTAAAACTGCTATGCTGATTTATTCAGCGATAGTTATTGCGTTTGTAGTAGGAGCCTGTCACGTATTGGCAGCAGGAGACCCGATAGCGACGGTAAACAATCTGAGCAATTTCATATTCAGCCTAATAAGAGCCATAGGACTCATTCTGCTTGGACTTGGAATTATGCAAGTAGGCTTATCTCTAAAATCCCACGATCCGAGTCAACGCGCCAATGGATTCCTTACTCTCGCTGGCGGAATTATCATCACATTTACAAAAGAGATCCTGAACATGATAGTAGGCTAGTTTCTTAGCTATCGGGGAAGGAGGGAAAGATTATGTCAGATAATTGGGTGGTGCAGAATCTGCAGAATGCACTGGATACGTGGAACAGCAAGATGGCTGAGGTATGGAGCTTGCTGACAATGAGCCCGCAAAACTTCAGAGGCGGAGGGATATGGTCGGTAATAGTGAATATCAACGGAGCAGTTAAAGGTATAGGCCTGGCACTGCTCGTTTTATTTTTCCTCATGGGTGTAGTTAAGACGAGCGGATCGCTGTCGGAAGTCAAAAGACCGGAACATGCTTTGAAGTTGTTTATCAGATTTGCTGTTGCTAAGGGGGTAGTAACATACGGTCTCGACTTGATGCTGGCTATATTCAATATAGTTCAGGGAACCCTCTCTACTATGATGCGAGCATCTGGAGTAGGGAGCGCAACTAAGACTACGCTGCCAACTTCGATAGTTGATGCAGTAGAGGACTGCGGCTTCTTTGAGAGCATACCCTTATGGGCTGTCAGCCTTATAGGCAGCTTGTTCATAACAGTATTATCGTTCATTATCATCCTGACCGTGTACGGCAGATTTTTTAAACTGTATATGTACACGGCAATAGCGCCTTTGCCGCTGTCCACCTTTGGGGGATCGCCTACACAAAGTATAGGAATAAGCTTTTTGAAAGGATATGCTGCAGTTTGTCTGGAAGGAGTAATCATCCTAATAGCCTGCATCATATTCAGTAAGTATGCGGCAAGCCCACCTGTAGCAGATAAGGATGTTTCTGCGGCAGTAATGGTATGGAAGTATTTCGGAGAACTATGTTTTAACATGCTAGTGCTCGTAGGTGCGGTTAGGATGAGTGATCGCATAGTTCGTGAGATGATGAGCTTGTAGGGAGGAATAAAGATATGAAGAAGAATCAAATCGAGGTGAGGATCAATCGGGAAATAAGAGATTATACGGAGTCAATGTTTTTCGGGCTGTCACTTAGGCAATTCATATTCTCAGTGCTCGCATGCGGAGTAGCAGCAGGCATCTATGTTGGGCTCAAGCCGATTCTCGGAACAGAGACCACCAGCTGGCTTTGCATCGTAGCTGCATTTCCGTTCGCTCTTATAGGCTTTGTCAAATACAACGGACTGACCGCGGAGCGTTTTTTACTGGTGTGGTTTAAATCAGTATTTTTAACGCCGAAAGTGCTGACGTTTGGGAATACGAATTATTACTACAAGTCGATGATGGAACAGAAAAAGAAGGGAGACAAGAGTAAATGATTAAGACGTTATCGAATGTCCTTAAACAGGACAAGGAAAAGTTCTCAGTGCCACGCAAGGTGCAGGATCTGATCCCGATTCGGACTATATGGCCGGACGGGGTCTTTTTAAATACTAAGAACAAGTTCAGCAAATCGTATATGTATACGGATATTAATTATGCTGTGGCGGCTTATTCGGATAAGGAGACTATGTTCTACGGATTCGGAGATATTATCAATTCACTCGATCCCGGATGTACTGCAAAATTCACCATCAATAAGTGTGCAATCAATATGCTGGACTTTCAGTCGCAGACGCTTATGAGCATGGATAATGATGACCTCGACGGTTTTAGAAATGAGTACAACGAAATCCTAAGCGATGTAGCAAGAGACAGCAATAAAATAAAAAAAGAGATGTACGTGACGATTTCAGTCAATAGGAAGAATGTCGAAGATTCAAGGCTTTACTTTGCAAGAGTTGGGTCAGACCTTACAGCGCACTTTGCGAGGATCAGCTCAAACTGCACCGAGCTTAGCGCAAATGACAGGCTGCGCATTATTCATAACTTCTTCAGAGTAGGAGAAGAAACATCGTACTACTTCGATATAAAGGACCATATGAGGCGTGGCGCAGACTTTAAAGACTATATTTGCCCGGATAGTTTTGAATACCATTCTGACTATTTCAAAATCGGTAACCGCTACGGCAGAGTTTTGTTTCTCAGAGACTTCGCGGCATATATCCAGGATGAGATGTTGGCTGAAATGACGGATCTTAATCGTAACCTTATGCTCTCGATAGATGTGGTTCCTATTCCTACGGATGAGGCTGTCAAAGAGGTTGAGCAGAGACTCCTTGGAGTAGAAACTAACATTACGAATTGGCAGCGCAAGCAGAATATGAACAATAACTTTTCGGCGATTATTCCATACGATATGGAGCAGCAGAGAAAAGAGACGAGAGAAGTACTTGATGATGTAGTTTCAAAAGACCAGAGACTACTGTTTGCTGTAATGACTATGGTGCATACAGCTGATACTAAAGAGCAGCTGGATAGCGATACAGAGGAGATACTGACAATAGTCAGAAAGAGGCTGTGCCAGATGTCGGTGCTGCGCTATCAGCAGATTGAGGGACTCAAGACAGCTCTTCCGTTCGGTGTGAGAAAGATAGATGCATTTCGCACAATGACTACGGAATCACTTGCTGTATTTATGCCGTTCAGGGTACAAGAGGTCTATGACAGTCACGGAATCTATTATGGTCAGAACGTAATCTCAAAGAACATGATGATAGCCGACAGGCGGAAGCTCTTAAACGGAAACTCATTCATTCTCGGTGTGTCCGGTTCCGGCAAGTCGTTTACAGCGAAAAACGAGATAGTAAATCTCAGACTAGCGACCGATGCGGATATAATTGTCGTGGATCCGGAGCGCGAGTATGCACCCCTTATAAAGGCGCTTGGTGGTTCTGTTATAGAGATATCTGCAACATCACCTAATCATATAAACGCGATGGACATGTCACGAGATTATGGTGAGACAGACCCTATCATTGAGAAGTCTCAATTCCTGCAGTCACTTTGCGAGCAGATAATTGCAGGACACAAATTCTCAAAGGGGCAGCAGTCCATAATCGACCGCTGCACAGAGAATGTCTATAGATACTATAAGCAAGGCAACTATATGGGAACTCCGCCGACTCTACAGGACTTCAGAGATGAGTTGTTAAAGCAGCCGGAACCTGAGGCACATTCATTGGCGCTTGAGCTTGAGCTATTCACAAGAGGCTCTCTTAATACATTTGCCAAGCAGACTAACGTGGATACATCAAACCGCTTGATATGCTATGATATATTGGAACTCGGAGAGCAGCTGAGATCTATCGGAATGCTCGTTATACTTGACTCGATACTTAACCGTATTACTGCTAACAGACAGAAAGGAAAGCAGACTTTTGTCTTCATCGATGAGGTCTACCTGCTCTTTATGCACGAATATTCTGCACAGTTCTTGTTTAAACTTTGGAAGAGGGTGCGTAAGTATGGAGCATTCTGTACAGGTATTACTCAGAATGTAACGGACCTGCTTCAGTCACATACTGCAAGGACGATGCTGGCCAATTCGGAATTCATCATAATGCTGAATCAGGCAGCGACTGACAGAATAGAACTGGCAAAGCTACTGAATATATCTGAAGAGCAGCTGTCTTTTATAACTGATGTAGAGGCAGGATGCGGTCTAATAAAGGTTGGGTCGAGTCTGGTGCCGTTTGAGAACAAGTTTCCTAAGGAGACAAAACTGTATAAACTCATGTCTACCAAACCAAATGAGAGTTTTGAGGAAGAGGAAGTAATGAAGAAGATAAAGGCAGTTGCTGCTGAAAGAGAGGTCTTTGAATCTTTGGTAAGCAAATACCTTGGAGGTGAGAACCAGAATGTCTGATAGAATATCTCATATGGCTATGCATCGAATGAAGGATGTGGCCATTAAAACAAAAGAGAATATGATAAATGAGAGGAGGAGCGATGATCGTTCCTCCTCTCGTTTTTCTAATGCAGCGATTGATACGACTGAATACGCTGTAGGAGAAGGAGTCCTGACAGGAAAAGAAGCTGTGCAGGCAGCATATAGGAAGTACGGAGAGAAGAAGATCCGTCGTGGCGAACGAAACGCCAAATATGCTGAGCAAGAAATTCGTGAGAATGAGACACAGAGGCGCAAAGGTAGCCGCATACGAGAGGCTAACATAGAGGCTCATAGGAGTAGCAGAGTTCGAAAAACGGTGAATACTGGCGAATCGCAAAATGTGCCAAAAACCGCCAATGCTCAAAATGCGTCTTATTTAAAGAGGCAGCACAATTATGTAGTTAAGAAGTATCAGAAGAAGGCGGCTTCAACCACAAATAAAGTTGTCTCGAAAAATGGCGCTTTTAAGCGAATTGGATTGGCTGGAGCTAAAGGGAGCAAGACTGCCGTAAAAGGAGTTGTAGCAGCTGGAAAATCGCTAATTACAACGCTTGCCACGGCGGGATCATCTGTAATTCTTGTAATAGTGATATGCATATTCTTATCTGCATCGGTATATCTCTTTGATCAGGACACAAATGATGAATACTCTGCAGAAGCACTCGGTGTAGGAGATACCCTTATAATAAGAGTGGCAAGTGCTCAGCTAGGTAATGTAGGTGGACTCAAGTTCTGTAAGTGGTACGGCTTTAACGGAAGAGTTGAGTGGTGTGCCTGCTTTGTCAGCTGGTGTGCTAATCAGTGTGGTTATATAGATAAGGGAATCATCCCTAAGTTTGCTTTGGTGGGAGATGGTGTTGATTGGTTCAAAGCAAGAGGAAGGCTTAGAAACAATAAGTATATTCCTCATCCCGGTGACATTATTTTCTTTGACTGGGACTCAGACGGCACCCGTGATCATGTAGGATTCGTCGAGCGCTGTGATGGCAAGACAGTCTACACCATTGAAGGTAACTCAGGTGATGCATGCAAGAGGTTGGCGTATAGGGTAGGGCATCCTGAGATACATTCATACGGCGTGCCTGCATATTAGACATCGTGGAATAGCCAGAGGGGCTGAAGCATGGTAGCAAAATGTGACACCAGTACAAACTTTGGTAATGATTATTTATATCCTTTTGTAAGGATTTATCTGGTGTTTTAAATTAGTTATCCTAATAAATGGAGGAGAAAGGCTTCGAGGCATATCCAAGAGACTTTTCTCTTATACAGATAATGAAAAGGAGTTTTGTTTGAAAAAGACTGTATATGGTTACGCTCGAGTGTCGAGCATAAATCAGAATGAGGACAGACAGCTTGACGCTATGCACCGGATTGGTATTGATGACAAGCATATTTTTATGGAGAAGAAATCCGGTAAAGATTTCGATCGGCCGGAATACCAGCGGCTGGTAAAGAAGATGAAGGAAGGGGACATCCTTTACATCATGAGTATCGACCGGCTCGGACGGAACTATGACGAGATTCGTGAGCAGTGGCGCGTGCTTACGAAGGTCAAGCGGATCAATATCGTTGTGATGGACATGCCGCTCTTGGATACGCGCCAGTATAAAGATCTGATTGGGACGCTGATCAGTGACCTGGTGCTGGAGCTTCTGGCTTATGTTGCGGAAAATGAGCGAAATGCCATCCGAACGCGGACAAATCAGGGCATTGCGGCAGCTAAAGCCAGAGGCGTGCAGTTCGGCCGGCCGAAGCTGCAGTTTGACGAGGAATTCATTAACTAAAACTT
>CADAJM010000086.1 GCA_902788245.1 uncultured Eubacteriales bacterium
GTATTTGTATGACAATTTTTTATAATATAATTGCTTTTCTCGGCGGTCTTTCCATGTTCCTGTACGGAATGAAGGTTATGGGAGACGGTCTGAAGAGTTCATCAGGCGGGGCTATGCGAGAGGCTCTTGCCAGGGTCACTAACAAGCCTGTTATGGGATTCATTCTCGGCATGCTTGTAGCCTGCATCATACAAAGCTCGACCGCAACTATAGTTATTACTGTCGGTCTTGTAGGTGCGGGGTTCCTCAGTTTCCATCAATCCATAGGCATAGTGCTCGGAGCCAATGTCGGAACCGCCATAACAGCCCAGATAATCAGGCTTATGGACGTAAGTTCCGGTATGGAAAGTCCTCTGTATTTCTTCAAAGCAGACAATCTCGCACCTTTGGCATTGATAATCGGAATCATTTTTATAATGTTTGTAAAATCGAGTGTATCCGGCACCGTCGGCTCTGTAGCCTGCGGTTTCGGCATTCTTTTTATGGGGCTGATATACATGAGCAACATCGTTTCGGGTTTCGGCGAATCGCTCAGCAGTCTGCTAACCGCATTTGAGAACAATTACTTCCTCGGATTCCTCTCCGGTGTTGTCGTAACCGGAATAGTACAGAGTTCGTCTGCCGTGGTCGGTATTATACAGACAATAGCGAGTTCGGTCGGTGTCACGTTCAGCGCGGTGTTTGCAGTCATCATCGGCGTAAACATCGGTGACTGCCTGACCACCTATCTCGTAAGCCGCATAGGAGCACGCCCTAATCAGAGAAGGACTGCCGTTGTGCATATCGTATACAACGTGTTTGCCGCCCTGCTCTGCTTCGCACTTGTATTTATAGGTAGAGCCACCGGTATGCTCAGCGACGAAATATGGAACATGACTCTAAATTCAGGCGGAGTCGCAAACATTCACGGAGTATTCAGGCTGGTGCCTGCTATCGTCCTCCTGCCTCTTGCCGGAGTATTTGAACGCATCACTTGCAAGATAGTCAAAGATGAGCCTTTTGATGACGAAGATGTCAATGCAATAGAAGCTCTCAACGCTTTGGATGAACGCCTCTTTGAGACTCCTACACTTGCTCTGGATCAGGTGGAGCGCGTGGTATGGGAGATGAGTGAAATAGCTACGCATAATTACGACGCAGCAGTCAAACAGATTTATGACTACAATCCTAAACGCAGACAGAGAATAGAGGCCAGGGAAGATCTTCTTGACAGCATGACCGACGCTTCCAATAAATATATTGTTTCTCTGTCTTCTCATGTAATAAGCGAGAAAGATACCAGACGTCAGAATTACACCTTAAAAACACTCATTTGCTATGAGAGAATCGGAGACCTCGCTGTAAACATTTCCGAGGACATTGAGTCCCTCCGCGCCACGGGCAAACAGTTCTCTGATACTGCCATGCAGGAACTTCGAGTAGCATTTGATGCTCTGTCAGAGATACTCAAAATAACAGATGCAGCATACAGAACCAAGGATTCATCCCTCGCAGCCAGAGTCGAGCCTCTCGAAGAAGTAATCGATGATTTGGTTGAAGAGATGAACGCACGCCACGTATACAGAATGGTCAATAAACTCTGCGATGCACTTAACGGCATTCACTACCAGAGCATATTGACCAATGTAGAACATATATCCGACAAATGCAGCGATATAGCCGTATATGTGCTTGAAAGAGATAATAGCGAGATATTCGGTAAAGAGCACTCATACGTACATGAGCTTCATGTCAACAATGATGATGAGTACAAGAATAACTATAATAACAACTACAGCAAGTATTTCAACGCCATTGAGGCCATCCCGGTTACCTCACGCATCCTTGAAGATGTCCCTGAAGGCAAAGCAGTAAATGTAAAGTAGACTTTACATATATAGACAAAAGAATCGCGCCGAAGTCTCCTGACTCGGCGCGTTTTGATATCTCAGCTTTCTTTACTCGGCTTTTACCTTTTTCCAATAATCACTGTATAGTTCGGTGGATGCACTGTCCAGTGTTTTGAGAGTCTCACATTTATCTATGGTTTCTTTTGTCGGGAACACCGCCTCATCGGCAAGTATATCCTTGTCTATAAGTTCAAGTGCAGCTTCATTCGGAGTCGTGTAGTAGAGATAGTCAAAGTTCTTGGCTGCGACTTCCGGCTTACATAGGAAGTTGATCCACTGCTCCGCCTTGCTCTTGTTCACTGCTTCTTTAGGAATTACCCATGAATCGATGAAGAACTCAGTTCCCTCTTTAGGAACTACGAACTCCACGTCCTCATTCAAGTCCTTTGTGTACATGTATTCGCCGTTCCATACGACACCGAGAGCCGCAGATCCGTCAGCCAGCAGATCTCTTGCGGAGTCGTTGGCATATTTATATACCAGAGATTTCTGTGTGATGAGTTCATCCGCAGCCTTTTTTATTTCGGCTTCACTCGTTGAATTAAGCGAGTATCCGTTCTTCTTAAGGCCTATCATAAATGCGTCTCTCACGCTGTCAGGCATGACCATCTGGCCTTTGAACTTCTCACTCCAGAGATCGTCCCAGGAGTCTATCTCCTCATCCCCTACCATCTTCTTGTTATACAATATGCCTGATAGTCCGAGTTGATATGGGACAGAATATTTATTACCCGGGTCAAAATCCTCGGATTTTTTCATATATACATCTGCAATACTAGATACTTCCGGCATAGCGTCCTTGTCGAGTTCCGCGAGCATGCCGTTTTCCGCCATGCGTTGTATCATGTAGTCTGAGGTGCAAACGCAGTCATAAGTAGTTGCGTTGTTCTCGAGCACGGTATACATCTCTTCGGCTGTGTCATAGTAATCCGGGATGACCCTAATACCTGTCTCCTCCTCGAAGTCTTCGAGTATCATAGGATCGAAGTAGTCTCCGTAACAATATACATAGAGTTCTCCGTTCACACCGCTTCTGCATCCAGTAAGAAGTGAAAGCGAAATGCTCATCATTGAAATTGTAAGAACCAGACAGATTATTTTCTTCATTTATCTTGTTGCTATCCTTCCTCTTTCCATTGGTATTTCTTTAGATCTACTACATAGTCTTCGCTGACTTCAACTCCGTCGGCCTCCAGCAACTCCTTTTGCACATTGATACCGCCAAAAGCAAACCTACCCGTAAGTTTTCCCCGATGATTAACAACCTTATAGCAAGGGTATCTGCCCGGATCCGGATTCTGATGCAGATAGTTTCCTACCAGCCTTGAAAGCCCTTTGTTTCCCATCCACTCAGCTATCTGGCCGTATGTCACGACTCTGCCCTCCGGGATAGTCAACAAATATTCAAGAATTGCTTCCATGTAATCATCTCTCACATAGCCATTATAACAAATAAAAAGGACTGTAGGAACAGTCCTTCGTTCCGAAGACAAAGCCCGGATTTAATCAGTGTGTTTTCAATTATTTCTGCTCAGGCTTAGGTCCCGCGTAGATTCCGATAAGCGGTTTTGCCGGATCAGGTATAGGAAGGTCACTTGCATATCTCTTGGACACTACAAGATGCCATTTGGTTTTAACAAACACTTTGCTTATTAATAGATGTTACAAATAATGCTGAATAAAAAAGGCGGCTGATATAGATTGTGTCTATGCCAGTCGCTGTTTTCGCAAACTTTTATGAAAAACTCAATATCTCTTAAGTTCATATCACTTCACCCTCAAACATTGAATTGTCATTTACACTGTTTCATCGACAGGGATATCTTCCCTCTTTTTTCATCTATCGCAAGCACCCTGACGTCAACTATATCCCCGACTTTAACAACATCCATCGGATGCTTGATGAATCTGTCTGCCATTTCGGATATATGTACAAGTCCATCCTGATGCACTCCGATGTCAACGAACGCACCGAAGTCCACGATATTTCGCACCGTGCCTTTCAGTACCATATCCGGCTTCAGATCTGACAGTTCCAGCACATCAGATCTTAGGACAGGTGCAGGTGCTGAATCTCTCGGGTCTCTTCCAGGTTTTTCGAGTTCCTCGGCTATATCAGCAAAAGTGTATTTTCCGATACCGAGGCTGTCTGCGAGTTTTGACTTGCCGGCTATTCCTTTAACTCGGCCTTCAAGTATATCTTTTACCTCATATCCGCACTCTTTAAGAATAGATTTTGCGGCTGTATAACTCTCCGGATGAACTGCTGTCGCATCGAGCGCTTCACTTCCTCCGTTTATTCTGAGAAACCCCGCACACTGCTCATAAGCCTTAGGCCCCAATTTTGCCACTTTCAGCAGTTCCCTCCTTGAATCAAACCTGCCGTTTTCATCTCTGTAAGCAACTATATTGCTTGCAAGTTGTTTGCTGATGCCGGATACATATTCGAGAAGCGATGGCGATGCGGTATTGAGATCTACCCCCACCATATTTACGCACTTCTCAACAACTGCACACAGAGCCTCACCCAGATGCTTTTGATTCATATCGTGCTGATACTGCCCTACGCCTATAGCCTTAGGGTCTATCTTTACCAATTCCGAGAGCGGATCCTGCAGGCGCCTGGCGATAGACGCCGCGCTTCTCTCACCAACGTTCAGATTTGGATACTCCTCGCTCGCGAGTTTGCTCGCGGAGTACACCGAAGCTCCTGCCTCATTTACTATTACGTACTGCAGCCTCCTGCCGCGTCGACCCGTCTCATATTTCTTTATGAAGTCAGCTATTATCTTCTCCGACTCTCTGGATGCCGTTCCGTTTCCGACAGATATGATGTCGATATCATATTTATCGCACAAATTCTCAAGCGTTTTCTCAGTTTCAGATATTTTGTTTTGCGGAGCAGTCGGGTAAACCACTTCTGTCGCAAGTATCTTTCCTGTCGCATCGCAAACAGCAAGTTTGCAACCCGTCCTAAATGCCGGGTCCCATCCCAGCACCGTCTTTCCGGCCAGAGGAGGCTGCATCAGCAGTTGCTCAAGATTGGAGCCGAAAACTTTAATAGCCCCATCCTCTGCCTGCTCTGTGAGTTCGGACCTAATCTCAGTCTCTATCGATGGTGCGATAAGGCGTTTGTATGCATCAGATATGGCCTCCACAACGTAATCAGCGCAAATATTGCTGACCTTTCGCATAACTTTTCTCTCGAGATATTCAAGTATCTCATCTGTAGGTGCGTCTATAGTAACGCTGAGCACCTTTTCTTTCTCGCCTCGGTTTATAGCCAGCACTCTATGTCCCGGTATTTTAGATACCGCTTCACTGTAGTCAAAATAATTCTCATACACCGAGCGTTCCTCAGCCTCGATGATCTTCTTTCCTTCTGCTCCGGGCTTGCAAGTTATATAGCCTTTAGCCTGGGTCTTCTTTCTTATCCACTCTCTGAAGTCTGCATCATCCGAGACATCACCTGCTATGATATCCTGTGCCAATGCAAGGGCTGTCTTTGCATCCGGAACTTCGTTTTCAGCGGATATGTATTTCTCTGCCTCATCCATAGGGTCGCTAGCCGCATCTTTAGACATGAGATAATCGGCAAGGCCCTGCATGCCCTTCTCCCTCGCTATGTCTGCCCTGGTCTTTCTCTTAGGTTTGTACGGTCTGTACAAGTCCTCGAGAGCTGCCGCCGTCATCGTAGACTCAATCTTCGCACGCAGATCATCTGTGAGTTTGCCCTGTTCTTCTATGGATGCAAGTATAGTCTCTTTTCTCTCTTCCAGGTTGCGCAGGTATTTCAGACGCTCATCAAACAGCCTGAGCATCTCATCATCCATTGCTCCGGTAGCCTCTTTTCTGTATCTGGCTATAAACGGAATAGTGCAGCCGCTGTCTATAAGATCAACGACTGCCTCTGCTTGCCAAGGTTTAATACCTACATCTTCGCATATTATCTTTAAAATCGCTGTTTCGTTCATATCTTTTCCTATTTCAGACTAAATCAAAATCACCGTAAGTATTATAGTAAAACTCGAGAACTCATGACAATACATAAAAGAAACAGAAATGAAAAAGGACTGTCGAAACAGTCCTCTAGTCTGGAGGCGACACCCGGATTTGAACCGGGGATGAAGGTCTGCAGACCTCTGCCTTACCACTTGGCCTTGCTCGCTCTTTTTGTCTACTGCTTCGTTGCTGCTCACTCATCGCTCAGTCACTTACGAGTTGTGTAAGCTCCTTCGCGATTCTTTCGCGCGCCTCGCATTAGTCAAAAATAGCGTCGCAATAAAATGAAAAAGGACTGTCGAAACAGTCCTCTGGTCTGGAGGCGACACCCGGATTTGAACCGGGGATGAAGGTTTTGCAGACCTCTGCCTTACCACTTGGCTATGTCGCCTTATAGTTGAAGGGGCTTACTATGAAGCCCCTTCACAGTCTTGGCTAGGGTAGCAGGATTCGAACCTGCGAATGACGGAATCAGAATCCGTTGCCTTACCGCTTGGCTATACCCCATCAGCAGTGTTATTGTAGCACATTATGTGCTGTGTATCAAAGAAAAATTTTGGGGTGGATGGTGGGATTCGAACCCACGAATACTGGAGCCACAACCCAGGGTCTTAACCACTTGACGACACCCACCATACTATTTTCAAAAGGTGGCGACCGGGAACGGGCTCGAACCGTCGACCTCCAGCGTGACAGGCTGGCATTCTAACCAGCTGAACTACCCGGCCGCGAATGGTGGACGCAATAGGGCTCGAACCTATGACCCCCTGCTTGTAAGGCAGGTGCTCTCCCAGCTGAGCTATGCG
>CADAJM010000087.1 GCA_902788245.1 uncultured Eubacteriales bacterium
CAAGGCTGCCCTCACAGCCATGAAGGACATGCGCATCAACAGTGTCCAGGTCTTCGTCTTCGACGCCAACAACCGTCTTGAGACAGACGTCTATAAGGATGGCCTTAGCGCCGACAACTCCACTCAGGTGACAATCAACACCAAGACCGGTAACAAGACTGTCTACGCTCTCCTTAACCACGAGCGCCTGTCCTTTACTGTCGGTTCCACCGGACAGCTTCTGGCCGATTACGAAGCAATCCTCACCGATCTCAGTCAGAACACCAGTGAGGCCGACCTCGTAATGACCGGTAAGAACACCGTCAATGTTACCGACTACAACAAGTGCGAAAAAATTGGCGGCACCAGAGACGACGCTGCCGGAGAAGCATTTGACAAGGTAGCCAGAGTAATAGGTCTCGGGTATCCGGGAGGACCGAAGATAGATAAAGCCGCAAAGGACAGCGACAGAGACGCCATACATTTCAAGAGGGTTTATCTTGAAGAGGGCAGTTATGATTTCAGTTTCTCGGGGCTCAAAACCCAGGCGCTCAATTATCTTAACAGCGAGCGTCAGGCGGGCAGAGAGATTAATGTATGCGACGTAGCTGCATCTTTCCAGGAAGCCGTCGTAGAAGTAATAGCGGATAAAGCAGTAAATGCAGCGCTTGAATTCAACAGAGACAGGATAGTCATGGCGGGAGGAGTTGCCTCAAACTCAAGGCTCAGAGAACTCATAGAAGAAAAAGCGAACAAGCATGGCATAGCCATCATCAAGCCGAGCCCTGTAATGTGCACGGACAACGCAGCCATGATAGCATCTTCTGCTTACTACGCACATCTCGCCGGAGAACAATCCGGATTTGAGCTTGACGCAGTGCCGGGATTGGAGTTTTAGATGATAGTGATATCAGGCAAAGACATCAGCAAGGCATACGGAACAGACATCATCACGGAGGATGTCTGTTTTGGCGTTAATAAAGGGGACCGAATAGGCGTGGTCGGAGCCAACGGCTGTGGCAAGTCAACATTGCTAGGAATAATTGCAGGGGATATAGAGCCTACTTCGGGAGAGGTATATATCCGAAGGGACATGAGCCTGGCTTATCTGAAGCAAAAGAACATATTCATGGGCAGCGGAAGCGTGCTCTCAGAGGCTTCGAAGAGTTTCAGTCATTTCGATGAGATGGAAAAGAGAATTTCAGATCTTGAGGCTCTCATCTCAGATCACGAGAGTGCCGACTTTGAAAAGAACCTCGCCGAATATACCGAACTCATGGAGGATTACGAGAAGAGCGGCGGATATACATACAAAAGCGAACTTGCATCTACACTTAAAGCCATGGGCTTTTCAGATGAAGACCTAAGCAAGAGCACTGATAAACTCTCCGGCGGAGAGAGGACGAGGCTTGCGCTATCGTGCATACTTCTCAAAAAACCCGATATACTCATGCTGGACGAGCCGACCAACCATCTCGATCTTTCTATGCTGGCTTGGCTCGAATCGTATCTTTCAAACTACAAAGGAACTCTTATCGTGGTATCTCACGACAGGTATTTCCTCGATCGCATAGTCAAGAGAATATTTGACATGAACGAGGGGACTTTGGATGCTTACGAGGGCAACTACAGTGAGTATCTGGTTAAAAAAGAGGAGCGCCTCGAAGTTCTGAGGAGAGAATATGCCAATCAGCAGGCGGAGATTGCAAGGCAGGAAGAGATGATACGGAGATTCCGTCAGCACGGCACCGAGCATCTGGCCAAAAGAGCGAGGTCGAGAGAGAAGAGGCTTGCGCAGATGCAGCTTATAGACAAACCTCGCATCAGGCAGAGCAAGATAAAGATAAACTTCGAAGCCGATTACAAGAGCGGCGGTGAGGTGTTTACGGCGGAGGGCCTCAGCAAGTCATATGGAGAACGCAGGCTTTTCCGTAACGTTGATATGATGATACGAAAAGGCGAGAGGGTTTGCCTGATAGGTGCAAACGGAATAGGTAAGACCACTTTGCTGAGGATAATTCTCGGACTCGAAAAAGCCGATGAAGGATATATGAAGACGGGATACAACGTCGACTTCGGATACTACGATCAGGGACAGCTCTTGCTCGACGATAACGAGACCGTGCTCGGTGAGATGAAAAACGCATATCATCTGTACACGGACACTGAGATGCGGTCGCTGCTCGGGAGATTCCTTTTCCTCGGAGACGATGTCTTCAAACAGGTCAAGGATTTATCCGGAGGTGAGAAAGCCAAACTGTCGCTTCTGAAACTCATGCTCTCGGGAGCCAATACTCTCGTACTCGACGAGCCGACCAACCACCTGGATATAGAATCGAGGGAGATAGTCGAGGAAGCTCTTATGGAATTCGAGGGGACTCTGCTGATCGTATCTCATGACAGATACCTGCTGAGCAAGTTACCGGACAGGATACTCGAACTGACACCTGACGGGCTCGCGGAATACAAAGGCAAATTCGACTACTATCTCGAGAAGAAACAAGGTGCTGCAGCTTCCGGCATGGCAGAATCGCAAGACGCAAGACCGAGCGATGAGGAAGTCACTTTGCAGCTTGTCAGAAAGTCCGAGGAGGACAGGCGCGAGAAGAAGAAACGCGAGGCCGAGGACCGGAGGAAGGAAAGACGAAAGGCAGAGACAGAGGAGCGCATACACGAGCTCGAAGAACTACTTTCGGAATTACAGGACGAGATAAGCGAGCAGGGAGGAGGCGATCCCGAATGGCTCGCCGAGAAGGCTGCCGAGATGGCAAAATATGAGAATGAAATAAACTCTCTGTACGATGAGTGGATGGAATTGCATGACTGAGCTTTAAGATATAACGGCTCTGAATGATTGTGAAATTATCTACGAAAAGCATTGAAACCGCTGAATTATGCATTTATAATAGTTACGTGGAATTTTAAGAGAATTGAAATAAGGAGAAAAAAATGGTATTTGAAAAGATCAGAGATTTAATCGTAGAACAGCTTGATGTTGATCCGTCACTCATTAACGAAGAGACAGATTTCATGAAGGACCTCGAGGCAGATTCTCTCGACGCGGTTGAAATCATTCTCGGAGTTGAGGATGAGTACGGCATCGAGATTCCTGACGATATAGCCGAGAACTTCACAAAAGTGGGAGATATCGTTAAATACGTAGAAGAGAATAAATAGAGGTTCGGAATGCATCATCACAAAGTTTCTAATGCAATAATCCGAAGACTCCCGAGATACAGAAGATACCTCGGTTATCTGCAGACAAAAGGCATAAAGAAAATTTCGTCGAGTGAGCTCTCGGAACTCATCGGATACACAGCATCACAGATCAGACAGGATCTGAATACATTCGGGGAATTCGGACAGCAGGGATACGGCTACGAAGTAGACAATCTGTATAAAGAGATAAATCGCATACTCGGTCTCGACAGGGAATATAAGACCGTAGTTATCGGTGTGGGTAATCTCGGACAGGCCATCACCAACTATACCTATTACTATAAAATAGGCTTTAATATCATGGGCCTTTTCGACGCCAATCCCGATATTATAGGCAAGAAATTCAATGATGTTGAGGTAATGGATGTGGCAAATCTCGAGGAATATGTCAGAAATGAAAACATAGACATAGGCGTCATCTGCGTCAACAGAGAGAGCGCCCAGTCCGTTGCCGACAGTCTCGTAGCAGGCGGAGTGAAGGGAATATGGAACTTCGCGCCTATAGACCTTGAGGTACCTGATAAAGTCGCCCTCGAGTCCGTGCACCTCTCGGACAGTTTGCACGCTCTGTCGTTTATGATAAAGAGCAAGGCCGAGGAATACGGAGAGTAATTGAGAATTACAGTCAAATAATAAAATCCCGTAGCTTGGCTACGGGATTTTAGATAATGCATTATTGCAATTGACTATGCCTCAGCAGGTGCGCCTACAGGGCAGTTAGCTGCGCAAGCACCGCAATCGATGCAAGCATCTTCGTCGACTACATAAGGTGTACCCTCTTTGATAGCCTCAACCGGGCAGCCTTCCATACAAACGCCACAAGCGATGCAATCCTCAGAAATCTTATATGCCATAATATTACCTCCTTCTTAAGATATAATATCTACAAGCGAAGTATAGCATTAAGATTTTACTTTGTAAACACAAAAAAACAAAATTTTGAAAACTCTGAATCCCTTTAATTCCAAGGGTTTTAATAGGAATTAAGAAACGAAAAACACTATGAAGACAGTATCCTTCACAGGAAAAAGCGGCACCGGAAAAAGCTATCAGGCCACTGCTTTGGCCCAAAGAAGACGCTTCGATGCCATAATAGACGACGGCCTTCTGATATACAAAGGTCAGATTGTCGCAGGGACTTCAGCAAAGAAGTGCGCGACCAAAGCAGCTGCCATGAGAGCTGCACTCTTTAACGTACCTGAACAAAGGGATGCTGTAGTTGCTGCAATAAAAGAGCATAAACCCAATGTCATAATGATCATAGGCACATCAGACAGGATGACGGACATAATTGCGGATCAGCTCGGAATCGACAAACCTTCCGAAAGGATATATATAGAGGACGTAAGCACAGAGGAGGACAGAAAGCTCGCCGCTCACTACAGGATTGATGAGGGAGAGCATGTAATTCCGGCACCGCTCGGACAGCTAAGGCGTGATTTCGCCGGCTATTTCATGAATCCTCTTAAACTTTTCAGGGACAAGGCCCGCGGTACTTCCCTTGATACGCCTCAGCCGGAAAAGCCAAAAAACTCGGGCCCTTCGGACGATCGCACGGTTGTCAGGCCTACGTTCAGCTATTCGGGCACATTTGAGATCAGCGAGCAGGTGATAAGGGACATAATAAATATCACCGCGTCGAAGTATGAAGGAAGCCTTATGGTAGTGGACAAAATGAGCAACGGCAAACAACTCAATATGTCTGTTACCATAGATGTGAGAATTCTCAAGAATTCTGCTTCGATTGACAGCTGCATGGAATTCCAGAGGGATGTTCACGAGACCATTTCAAGAATGACTGCATTTACAATTGACAATGTAAATGTCAGGATAAGTGATATAGCAGATGACCATGATGATCTCATCTCCAGTAAGCTTCATGGTCAATAGACAGGATGATATACAAGGAACGATTAATATTTGAAAATATCAACGACTTTAAACCTGTCCACATATTCGAGTGCGGGCAGGTTTTCAGGTGGGTGCCGGAAAACCGTAAAGAAGACCAAACGATTGAACAGTCCGGATGTGACGATGCCGTGTACATAGGCTTTGCCGGCGGATATGCTGCCAGAGTCAGCTTCGATGACGGCAGACTAATCATAGAAGCGAGCGGGGGAGACCGCGAGTTCTGGCATGACTACTTCGACCTCGGAACTGACTACGGTGTAATAAAAGAAACGCTGGTAAAGAATGAACCGAAGCTAAAGCCCGCAACGGAATACGGATGCGGCATCAGGATACTCAATCAGGACCTGTTCGAGATGATCATTTCCTTTATTATCTCGCAGAACAACAACATACCGCGCATCAGAAAAAACATCGAGGCTCTCTGCGAGCGTTACGGAGAGGAGATTGGAAGCGAGGATGGCAGGACATTATATGCGTTCCCGGACCCTGAGGCTCTTGCAGGCGCAAAACTAGAAGATCTGGCTGCAATCAAACTCGGATACAGGGCGGCATATATAAAGGAAAGTGCCCGCTGCTATCTCGAAAAGGGCAGACCATGCTCGAGGGAAGATCTCCTGGGCATGCACGGCATAGGGCCTAAAGTCGCCAACTGCATCATGCTCTTCGGACTCGGAGATGTCGCGGCATTTCCGGTTGACACTTGGGTGCGCCACATAATGAACGACATGTACGGTTTTTCCGAGAATGATACAAAAGGAATTATGGAGTTTGCCCGCGAGAAGTTCGGGAATTACGCCGGCTATGCACAGCAGTATCTCTTCTATTACTACAGAGATAAGGGGCTATAGGAAGAGTCCGTAATATGTCAATATCTTCACTTTCAAAGTGTTGACATAGTATGCAGGTGCGAGTACAATAGGTTTTGGTGATTTGGCACTCTATTGATAAGAGTGCTAACAGATAATAACAATCAGGAGGCATAAAATGAGCATTGGAATCAGACCACTCGGAGCAAGAGTAGTTATCAAGAAAATGGAAGCCGAAGAAAAGACAGAAGCAGGTCTTCTGCTCTCCGGCAGCGCCAAGGAAAAACCACAGCAGGCAGAAGTTCTCGCTGTAGGCCCGGGCACCAAAGATGAGCCTATGGAACTCAAGGTAGGCGATATCGTCGTATTCAGCAAATATGGCGGATCAGAGCTCAAATACAAAGGCACCGAGTATACGATCATAAATCAGAAAGACATCCTCGCTACAATAGAGTAAGCCGAGGGTACTAAGGAGGATATAACAATGGCTAAAGAATTATTCTATGGCGAGGATTCAAGAAGAAAGCTCCTGGCAGGAGTAGACAAACT
>CADAJM010000088.1 GCA_902788245.1 uncultured Eubacteriales bacterium
ATGGTCTTAGAGTAAGTAAAAACTCGCTTGATGAATATGTATATCGTCGGAGTTTTACTTACTGAAGAAAGATAATCAACTTTCAGTAAGTAGACGACTACTCAAAATTCTTCCATTTTTACTTACTTATAGGACAGAACACTTTTATAGTAAGTAATAATTCCTCTTTCAGTTTGTTTTTTGGGAGTAGTAGCAACTGCGGAGGCTGTGGGCAGTAGCCAATAAAAAACTGCGTCGGTAGTCCGACGCAGTTCTTGATTATTCTACTAGACGAGTTCGAGGTAAACTACTTCAGCATTATCTCCCTGTCTAGGTCCAAGCTTGAGGATTCTGGTGTATCCGCCGTTGCGGCCCTCATAGCCCGGAGCGATCTCATCGAAGAGCTTTGTCACAACGTCCTCGTCGAAAACGTACTCGAGAACCTGTCTTCTTGCATGAAGGTCACCCTTCTTTGCGATTGTGATAAGCTTCTCAGCCTGACGGCCTGCTTCTTTAGCTCTCATATCAGTAGTTGTGATTCTACCTTCTCTGAAGAGATCGGTTACCAGGTTTCTCAGCATGGATTTTCTGTGTGCAGAATCTCTGCCCAGCTTTTTATAACCTTTCATCAATCTGCTCCTTTCGATTATTCTTCATCGCTCGGCTTGAGGGAAAGTCCCAGCTCAGCCAGCTTGTTCTTTACTTCTACCAGCGACTTCATGCCGAGGTTTCTTACCTTCATCATATCCTCTTCTGTCTTCTGTGTGAGTTCCTCAACAGTGTTGATGGAAGCTCTCTTGAGGCAGTTGAAGGATCTTACTGAAAGCTCGAGTTCCTCTATCGCCATGACGAGTGCTTTCTCCTTGCGATCCTCGTCCTTTTCGATCATGAACTTCATGTCGCCTACTTCTGAGCCCAGACCTATAAAGAGGTCAAGGTGCTCATGTATAATCTTGGCTCCGATGGACACGCCTTCCTCAGGTGTGATTGATCCGTCAGTCCAGATTTCTACAATCAGTCTGTCAAAGTCGGTAACCTGTCCGACTCTGGTATTCTCAACCGAGAAATTGACTTTCTTAACCGGTGTGAAAATGGAGTCAACCGGTATAACTGCTATAGGAGTCTCTTCTGTTTTGTTCTGCTCTGCAGGAACGTAACCCTTTCCTGTTGCAATGTTCATCTCCATTACGAGAGTAGCATTCTCAGCCAGTGTTGCGATGTGCAGATCAGGATTGAAGATCTCTGTCTGGGAATCAACGATGATGTCCGCAGCTGTTACCTCTTTAGGTCCTACAGCATTGATAATGGCTCTTGTATCTTCATCGCCGTCAATTTTAACTGCGAGTCTCTTGAGATTGAGGATAATCTCTGTGACGTCTTCCTTGACGCCAGGGATTGTCGAAAACTCGTGGAGAATTCCGTCAATTTTGACCGATGTGATGGCAGCGCCCGGAAGAGAGCTGAGAAGAACTCTTCTCATGCAGTTACCGAGAGTTGTACCATAACCTCTCTCGAGAGGTTCGATTACGAATTTGCCATACTGCTTATTTGCATCAACTTCTTTAGTGATTGTCGGCTTAATAATCTCGATCATTCTCTTCCTCCTGTCCTGTATATATTCAATTGATAATTGTGATTGTTGCGCCGTCCGTGCGGCGGTTTCCCCTATCTCGAGTAGAACTCTACGATGTAGTGCTCTTCGATTGGAAGGTCAACGTCTTCGCGCTCAGGGCTTCTCGTTACCTTGCCTTCGAACTTGTCGAGGTTGAGGTCAATCCAGGCAGGAGTAGTTATGATCATTTCCTTAAGTTCTGTGAACTTAGGGGAAGTCTGTGACTTTGGTCTTACGGATACTACGTCACCTGCTTTAACTTCCATGGAAGGAATGTTGGCTTTCTTGCCGTTAATCAGGAAGTGTCCGTGATTTACGAGCTGACGAGCCTCTCTTCTTGTTGCTGCAAATCCCATTCTGAATACTACATTGTCCAGTCTGCTCTCCAGCATGATGAGCAGGTTTTCACCGGCTCCACCGGATCTCTTGGACGCTTTGTCGAACAGGTTGCGGAACTGAGTCTCGCTGAGTCCGTAAGTGAATCTTACTTTCTGCTTTTCGTTGAGCTGGATTCCGTACTCGCTCTGTTTACGACGTCTTACGGCTCCATGTCTCTTTGATTTTTTATTTACACCCAGGTACTGTGGCTCGATGCCGAGGGCTCTTGCTCTCTTCAGTACAGGTCCTCTGTCTCTTGACATATATAAGTTCCTCCTTCCCGATTAGACTCTTCTTTTCTTAGGTGGCCTGCAACCATTGTGAGGAATCGGTGTGATGTCCTTGATCATGGTTACTTTGAGCCCTGCTGTCTCAAGTGCTCTTACTGCGGAATCTCTTCCGGATCCCGGTCCCTTTACGTAGACCTCTACGCTCTTGAGACCATGCTCCATGGCCGCCTTTGCTGCTACTGTAGCTGCCTCTGCTGCGGCAAACGGTGTGCTCTTACGGGAGCCTCTGAAACCGTTGGAACCTGCGGATGACCAGCTAAGTGCATTTCCGTCCATGTCGGTCAGTGTAATTAACGTATTATTGAAGGTGGACTGGATATGAGCCTGGCCTCTTTCAACGTTTTTACGTTCTCTCTTTTTCTTTCTTACTGTTTTCTTAACAGCCATAACTTATACCTCCTTCCCCTATCTCTTCTTTCCTGCAAGACGCTTAGGTCCTTTACGGGTTCTTGCATTAGTCTTGGTCTTCTGTCCTCTGACAGGCAGACCTCTTCTGTGTCTGATTCCTCTGTAAGATCCGATCTCCATGAGTCTCTTGATGTTGAGCGAATTCTCTCTTCTGAGGTCACCCTCTACCATGTACTCAGCGTCGATAACTCTTCTGATCTTACCGGCATCTTCTTCTGTCAGATCCTTAACTCTTACGTCAGGATCAACCCCTGCCTTTGCAAGGATGTCTTTGGATGATTTGAGACCGATTCCGTAGATATATGTCAGACCGTATTCGATCCTCTTATCTCTAGGCAGGTCAACTCCGGCAATTCTTGCCATTTCTTTCCTCCTTTCCCATCTTCCGTCGCCTTTCCGAGAGCGATACAGACGGGTGTTCCATGATTTGATTTAAAGCGTTACTCCACAGACTCGGCTCCGCGGCACTTTTATGACTTATTATGGCCTGTCGTCGTCAGGAGAGAATTTTTCTCCAGACGAGGCGCACAAGCAAATCGCGATCGCGCATACACAACTCGTATGTAAGTGAGTGATTTGCGCTGTGCAACAAAGTCTGGGGGAAAATTATCCCTGACGCTGTTTGTGTTTAGGGTTCTCGCAGATCACCATTACACGGCCGTGTCTTTTAATTACCTTGCACTTGTCGCACATAGGTTTTACTGATGCACGTACTTTCATTTCTATATCCTCCTGTCACTGGACTTGCGCGCGGCTTAAGCTACTTCTCGCGCCAAGTAATTCTTCCTCGGGTTAAATCGTACGGTGATAATTCAACCTTAACTCTGTCGCCCGGAAGTATCCTGATGTAGTTCATCCTGATCTTTCCGGAGATATGAGCGAGTATTTCGAAGTCGTTATCGAGTTTTACTTTGAACATTGCATTTGGCTGTGCATCGATTACGGTGCCCATTGCCTCTATAGTATTGTTCTTAGCCATTCATTCCCTCCTACAACAGAGTTAAAATCTCGGGTTCTCCGTCCGTTACCAATATCGTATTTTCGTAATGCGCGGACTTCCTGCCGTCCAGCGTTACGACTGTCCATTCGTTTGCGAGTGTCCTGACCTCGTAGGTGCCGAGTGTAATCATCGGCTCTATGGCCAGAGTCATGTTTCGCTCTATCCTGGCTCCTGTTTTAGGTTTGCCGTAATTCGGAATCATCGGATCTTCGTGGAGCTTGCTGCCAGTACCGTGGCCGGTATAATCTCTGACAACTCCCATTCCGAAGCGCTCGACATATTCCTGAACGGCATGACCAATGTCGTGAATTCTGTATCCTTCCATGGCATATTTGATGCCTTCGAAGAAACTCTGGCGTGTGACATCTATGAGCTTTTGGTCCTCAGCGCTTATGCTGCCGACCGGATAGGTCCTGGCTGCATCGCTGTTGTAGCCTTTGTAGGTCGCACCTACATCCACGCTTACGATGTCTCCCTCTTTGAGCTTGCGGCTCTTGGTCGGGATTCCGTGTATGACTTCTTCATTTACGGATACGCATGCTGCAGCCGGAAATCCTCCGTAGCCTTTGAACGTCGGATGCATACCGTGTGATGTAATTCTTTTGTCCACGAAATCGCTTATGTCCTGCGTGCTGACGCCGGGCTTGATGAAATCCTCAAGATCTCTCAGGAGCTCGGCTGTCACCTTGCACGGCTCGCGCATTAGTTCAATCTCGCGCTTAGACTTAATTACAATCATCTTTCATTACTCTCCGAGTACAGAAACTATCTCAGCAAATAATTTGTCTCGGTCTTGGTCACCGTTGAAGTTTTTGAGAGTTCCTGTCTTGCTGTAGTAGTCGATAAGAGGTGCTGTGGACTCCTCATAAACTGCGAGTCTGCTCTCAGCTGTTTCTCTCGTGTCGTCTTTTCTCTGCTCGAGTTCGCCGCCGCATTTGTCGCATACGCCCTCTACCTTCGGAGGCGAGAATTTAACGTGGCATCCGGCTCCGCACTTCTTGCAGATTCTTCTGCCTGTCAGTCTCTCGATAAGAATTTCATTTCCAATCTCGAAATTGACAACTGCGTCGAGTTTCTGTCCCTGCTCTGCAAGGAACTTATCGAGTTCCTCAGCCTGGAAGATCGTACGTGGGAATCCGTCAAGCAGATATCCGTTCTTGCAATCGTCCTGCATGAGTCTGTCTTTGACGAGGTCTACTACGAGCTCATCAGGTACAAGCTGACCGGAGTTTGTATACTCCTGAGCTTTTTTACCAAGTTCGGTACCCTCTTTGATGTTCGCGCGGAAGATATCTCCGGTTGAAATCTGAGGTACTCCGTATTTTTCTACAAGCCTTATGGCCTGAGTGCCTTTGCCTGCACCCGGAGGCCCTAACAAAACTGCTCTCATGTTTCCTCCTATGTTTTATCGAAGGAGCGTAGCCGACGAAGATCAAGCATATCTTCCTTGCGGCAACGCCGTATAATCTTAAGAGATGCTTACTTCAGGAAGCCCTGATAATTTCTCATGAGCATCTGGTTCTCAAGCTGCTGGACGATATCCAGAGCTACTCCGACCATAATCAGGAGTGACGTACCGCCGAACGCGAAGTTGAACGGTGTGAATACACTTACGATGGTTGGAAGTGTTGCTACTGCTGCCAGGAAGATACCTCCTGCCATGCAGAGTCTGCTCATGATTCTTGACAGGTACTCTACTGTTGCTACTCCCGGTCTGATTCCCGGAATAAATCCGCCGTTCTGTCTCATCTGGTCTGCAACATCTGCCGGGTTGAACATGATTGCAGTGTAGAAATATGTAAAGAACACCGTGAGTAAGATGTTCAGGATTGCATATACCCACACACCCGGGTTGCCCGAAGGTGACAGATACTTCGTTACGAAATCCGTGAATCCCGTGTTAGGGAAGAAGTATGTAATTGTCAGCGGGAACTGCAGAAGTGATATTGAGAAGATGATAGGGATTACGCCTGCCTGATTCACTTTCATAGGAATGTGAGTCGACTGGCCGCCGTACATCTTGCGTCCTACTACACGCTTAGCATACTGTACCGGAATCTTTCTGACTCCCTGCTGCATCTCGATGATTGCCATCGTTACGAGTACTGCAGCGATGAGCAGAACTATTACGGCCACGATGCTTACAGCTCCGTCTTTAATCTGTGCTGCTACACTTCTGATTGCCGACGGCAGTCTTGCGACGATACCGCCGAAGATTATCATTGAGATACCGTTGCCGATACCGTACTCGTTAATCTGTTCGCCCAGCCACATCAGGAATGCCGTACCTGCGGTCAGCACGATTACGATTGTGATTGTGCTGAATGCACTGTGGTCGGTAACTGCATTTCTGAACAGACCGATCGTCAGACCGACAGCCTGGATAAGAGCCAGAACTACGGTCATATACCTCGTAATTGCAGCCATTTTCTTACGGCCTTCTGCTCCCTCACGAGCGAGACGCTCGAAGTACGGGAACGCTATCGTAAGAAGCTGGATGATAATCGAGGCTGTGATGTACGGTGTGATACCCAGAGCAAATATCGTGAAGTTACTGAAGGCACCACCCGAGAACAGATCAAACAAGTCCAGCAGTCCGGTTTCTCCGGAAAACATCTGCGCAAGATAATCTCTATCGATATTCGGAACCGGTATATTGGATCCGATTCTGTATACCAGCAGCATCAGAAGCGTGAAGATAATCTTCTGTCTTATCT
>CADAJM010000089.1 GCA_902788245.1 uncultured Eubacteriales bacterium
AAAACTGAATAAGCAGCGTCGTTTGGTGTGCGCAAAAATCAAGAAGCAGACTGTCGATGACTGGATCATCGGGATCCTGTCGGAGACTGTCTGCTTTTTTCCGAGTTAAGAGGCTGCCACATTTATCCAAATGCGACAGCCCCCTTGAGTCTTATTGATTTAGAGTTGCAATACTGCGTTATTATGCAGCTTTTGCGTCTCTTTCTCTGGACTTATCAAATACTGCTCTTTCCTTGTCGAGAGTCGGAGTAACTTTAGCTACTATGAATGCTACGAGCATGCCGCAGATGAATCCAGGGAGAAGCTCATATACGCCTGTCGATGCGGACAGTCCGCCGAAGAGCCATCCGAGGTCAACTACGAATCCGGCAATGATACCTGCGATAGCGCCCTTGTAGTTAAACTCTCTCCAGAAGAGTGCGAGTATGATTACAGGTCCGAATGAAGCACCGAATGCGCCCCATGCGTTCTCTACCAGGTTCATGATAGCCTGTGCGCCGGCACCCTTTGAGGATGCAATCAGGTAAGCGATAACAGCAATAACTACTACTACGATACGTCCTACCAGTACGGCTTCCTTCTCACTAACATCTTTCTTGAAGTTAGTGTAAAGGTCAGCTGTGAATGAGCTGGATGCTACGAGCAGCTGTGAGTCTGCTGTCGATACCGATGCAGCGATGATAGCTGCGAGCAGCAGTCCCGAAAGTGCAGGTGGGAAGAACTTTCTTGCCATTGTGATGAATACGAGTTTCTGGAGACCTTCCGGAAGAAGTTCATCAGCAACGAGCATTCTGCCCATGTATGCGATGATGCATGCACTTGCGAGTGAGATGATAACCCATACGATAGCGATTGTTGAAGACTTCTTGATTTCTGAAGGCTTCTCGATTGACATGAATCTTACGATGATGTGCGGCATACCGAAATATCCGAGACCCCATGCAAGACCTGTCAGGATGTCAGGAAGGCTTGCGCTCCATAGTCCTGATCCGAAGTCGCAGGTAACAACCTGTCCGCTTGCTGCATCTGTATACTCATATACTTTGCTGAGAAGTGATGTGTCGAGTTCTGTTCCCGAAGCGATTACGGCAATAGGAACAGCCATGAGTGCGATCATCATCAGCATTCCCTGGAAAAAGTCTGTCCAGCATACAGCAGTGAATCCGCCGAAGATTGTGTAGAATACGATCAGCAGTGCGAAGATAATCATCGCTGTTGTAGTGGAGATTCCCGGGAAGAGTGTTCCGAATACAGTGGTACCTGCTACGAATGCGGATGCAACGTAGATGGTATATGCAAACAGGAAGATGAGTGCGCAGATAACCTGCAGTGTCTTTGTGTCTGCATCGAATCTGTTAGCGAGGAACTGCGGGATAGTGATGGAATCATCAGCTTCCTCTGAGAATACTCTGAGTCTTCTTGCGCAGAGAATCCAGTTAGCTGCAGTACCGAGTGCGAGACCGATACCGATCCAAATCTGTCCGAATCCGAATGCGAGAATGGATCCAGGCAGTCCCATCAGCAGCCATGCCGACATGTCGGATGCCTGTGCGGAAAGTGCGGCAACCCAAGGTCCCATTGCACGTCCGCCAAGGAAGTAGTCCTCCTGGCTTCTTTGTTTATCCTTGATGTAGAAGTAGATTACTACGCCCATCAAGGCTACAAAGTAAAGTATAAAAGTAATCATTTCTGAACTCATAAAAAAACTCCTTTTCTTTTGTTGCACCCTTCATCAAAAAAATAATTGCAACAATCCTTATTAGATGTATATATTATCCGCCTTTTTTAAGTATAAGTCAACGTAGCCTTGACTTTTACTTCACACTCCGACACCCTTATCAGCAGGCCAAAAATTAGGCTTACTTGTTGGAATTCCAATATTCAACGCGCTTTGCGGTCTTTAAGAGATTGTAAAAGCACACTTGAATCTGTTAAAAAATTATCAGCCTTTAAGCCCTTTTTTCTCTTTAAAATCTGAATAATTATTTTCAATATCGAATTCTTTTCCATATAGTTTAACTAAAAAAAGAGAGTGCAGATAGTCTCTGCACCCTCTTCCGCTATTACTTGCTGTTATGCCAGATTCAGTTTCTTCTCTAAAAAGTATTTACAGATAAAGAAGTAAGCAGCTACCAAGCCTATCGAGACTAGGAACAAGACCAGCATGAGAATCTGTGATGTCATGAACTCATGAGTTGACAAGAACTCAATAAGGTTATCAAATCTGCCAAAGTTGAACATCCATCCCAATCTCATGAAAATGTTTCCTACTGTTGACTCCGCCATTCCGAGTGCGATGTACGCTCCGATTGATGCCAATGTCTTATGATCTTTGGCCTGATGTCCTATGGTGATTGCAGCATATATGGCCAGTATGCTCTTGGCGGAACTGAGTATGCTCAATAGTATGAGCTCTATAAGTACGATTATCCAATGCGCACCCACTTCAGCGATTATTTCCCTTATACCTTTTATGAATTCCGGAAAAACATCGAATAAGGAGCCGCTGCAGAGGAGTATCAGGAAAATAGATACCAGTGATGCTAGCGTTGAAACCGTCATCCATATCAGAGCCGACAGCCCTTTGTTTGCTATATGCTCGTTCATGCTTACCGGAAGCACCATATTGAAATACGCCTCATCTCCGAGCATACTGTTCCTGTATCTCTGTACGATTAATATGACAGACATTACGATTACCGCCACGGTGACTGCCACATAAAGGAGTATGGTCAGCACAGAGAACAGATCTGATTCGCTGTCGAAACCTCGCAAACCTATTCCGAGAAATATGGAGGCTGCAGCCCAAGCTCCGTACAGAGGGAGTAATTTACGGCCTATTGCCGGGATTTCATATTTTAGTAATTTGCCTAACATCTGAACACCTCCCTGAAGAGCTCGTCTATGCTCTTTCCTTCCTTCTCTCTTATATCATCTGCAGCACCCTCGAGGACTACTCTTCCTTCCTTGAGGAAAATGACATTGTCCAGCACAGACTCTATGTCTGAAATAAGATGTGTCGAGATAATTACAATTCCATCCTCGTTGTAGTTCGAAATTATAGTCTTTAGAATGTAGTCTCGCGTAGCCGGATCTACTCCGCCGATAGGTTCATCGAGCAGATACACATCTGCCTGTCTTGCCATCACGAGGCAAAGCTGAAGTTTCTCCTTGGTGCCCTTGGACATCTTTTGCATTACCTGATTGCGGTCAATCCCCAGGTCATCTATCATCGCCTCCGCCTTTGCTGCATCGAAGTCATAGAAGAAATCACTGTACAGTTCAACGAGTTGATCGCTCGTCATATAGTCCGGCAGCGCATTTCTGTCCGGAAGGTATGCAACTTTCTTCTTCGTTTCAACTCCCGGTTCGATGCCGTTAATCTCGACAGTACCCGATGTCGGAACCAACAGGCCGTTCAATATCTTAATCAATGTGGTTTTGCCGCTGCCGTTAGGACCCAGCAGTCCCACTATACAGCCCTTATCGAGCGACAGCGTCACTCCGTCAAGAGCCATAATGCTTCCAAAATCCTTGGACAATTCGCTAATCTCTATTCTTGCCATTGCCCGCCTCCTTTATAAAATCACTAATTTCTTTCTCATCCATTCCTATCTTCTGAAGTTTCTCCACGAACTCATCCAGATATCTTCCGGCCAGTTCTTTATGTAGTTCCTTCAAAACATTCTCATCCCGCGTGACGAATCTACCGCTCGTGCGCTCGGAGTACACAAGTCCCCTCCGCTCGATTTCCGACAGAGCCCTTTGCATGGTGTTCGGATTGACTCCAGCGTCCATGGCCATATCTCTCACCGAGTCGAGCTTTTCACCGGGAGCATATGCCCCGCTCGCAATACGCATGGTCAGTTCATCAACGATCTGAGTATAGATTGGAATGCCATTTTTGAAGTTCCAGTCCATTTCTCTTCCTTTCACTAATTGATGATATGCTTAAGTGTATTATTGTATTAACTACTTAGTACAATAATACACGAACTCATTTTTGTCAAGTCCCTTTCGGGAAAATCAGTAGTAGTTCTTTAACCACAAATAGAAAAGACCCCCTAGTCAGAGAGAGTCTTGGTGACGATGGGGAGAAGGTCTATCCATTCAGAGGCCCTCTCCAGCCGCGATTTCTGGCTTTGTGATCCGCCATTTTTACATCTAATTCTGCTTTGCTCTTTTGGCTGATAGCAGCATCTCCCGCAAAACATGTTTTTATCCATCTGATAAGTTTTTTCAGCATTTTGAAATCCTCCATTAAATATTATCCACTTTTGTGATATCCGAGAATCTCTTGCCCCATACGCTGGTGATAGGCATCGTGGTTGCAAATGCATCGGGATCCGTCTCCGCCACGAATTTCTTTATCTTGATGCTTTCTGCCGGAGTACATATAACTGTGAGGGTTCGTCTCTCCTCGTGTGTATATTCTCCTCTCGATACATGTGTCGTTACGGCTCGGTTTACATCATTCATTATATATTCCGTTATTGCATCGCTTAGTTCCTTATGACTCGGGATAATGTCAAACTGCACGTATTTGCCGTTTTGTCCGATCATAACTATCGAAATGACTTTAGATGCCACAAAGGCGTTTAATGCCGCGTACAGAGCTACATTTACGTTGAATACGAGTGCCGATATTAAGATGATGGTGACATCTATCACCATTTGGATGTCTCCGACACGAAAATAGTTGAATACTTTATATTTCAAAACTCTGGCTATGGTATCCGTTCCTCCGGATGAGAATCCTCCGATATAACCGATTCCTGTTGCAAGTCCGTATCCTATTCCGATAAGCACCGATGCTAGAAAAGGATCCGGTGAATCCAAAAGAGTGAAGCCTGTATGCTCAAAAATGAAAAGCATTATCGGATAGGCAAATGCCAAAGCGATTATCCTTGCGACCTCGGCTTTACCCATCGTAAAGTAGGCAACTATCAGGATGATCATCGAAAGGCCGTAATATGTCAGTGAATAACTCATCTCAGGAAAGAAGTGGGTTATCATACGTACAACACCCGGTAAGCCTCCCGATGTCATGCCATTTGGTATCATCACAAATATTTGAACGGAGGACCCAAAGAAAGCCGATACAATAACTATCAGCGCGTTTCTCAAAAACTTCATCCACTTGGTTTTAGGTTCTTTCCACATCTGTGAGTTCCCTTTTCGCTAAATGCAGACGCTCGGATTACTGCGTCCGAAATCATTTATACATCATCGGCTCGTACGTTTCAATCGCTTTTTACGGACTTTGACAGAAATTTCGTAATAGCTCGCTTTCATTGAATTGATTGTATTTAAGTGGTAGAATTTTAGCGTTGAATATAGCGTTAAGCGCACTTAATAATGAGCAAACAAGAGGTACGAAAGAAATGAAATACTACGAGGAAATAGTTAAAAACAGACATTCCTGCAGAAAGTTCGATCCAAGGCGTGTAGAGACAGAGAAACTCGAAGCCGTTGTCGCTTATCACAACGACGAGGAAAGTGATCTTGTGGATGAGATAGCAACAGAATTGAGATTCTACGACAGCTCCGCATATGACATGCTCAAAGATACCGTAGGATACAACGGCGTCTGCATCAAAGCGCCTCACTATGCCGTTCTTTTCTCAGAGCACAAAGACCACTATCTTGAGAACGCCGGATATATCATACAGGGCATCACTCTGAAACTGACAGAGCTCGGTATCGCTGCATGTTGGCTTACAATCAACGACGAGCATGCTGCCAAAGACGCACTTGATGCAGAGACAGATTTGGTGCTTGCCTGTGTACTGGCATTCGGCTATCGCGCAGAAGATAACGACGAAAAGAACGCTCCTAAAATCAGTCTCGATGAGCTCTGCCTCGGCAAGGATTTTAAGACAGAAGTTAATACAGATTATTTCTATCACGAACTCGAAGACTGCCTGAGAGCCGTCGCGCACGCACAGTCGTTCCAGAACCTCCAGCCGTACAGAATGCTCGTAGATGTCGACACCGTATACCTGGTAGGTCTTCCGACCGAGATGACAAATCGCTACGATGAGCATCTCAACTACGGAATCGCAATGTTCAATTTCTACTCGGTAATGTGGGCAGTAAGGCCTAGCGCTCCGAGATGGAGTTTCGAAGCCCCTGAGCACGACCTCAAACTCCCTGACGATGTAAAATACGTCGCCAAATGTAAGATATAGATAATGCACAGATGCTAAATCCCCCTGTTTTTAACAGGGGGATTATTATTTGGCGGGAGTATGTGGGAATCGAACCCACCCGAGAGGCTTCTAACCCCTTACAACGGTTTTGAAGACCGCGAGGCACACCAGCACCTATCTACCCCCATATTATTTACTCATAATACGGACTGCGTCTCATTTAGG
>CADAJM010000090.1 GCA_902788245.1 uncultured Eubacteriales bacterium
ATCTGATATAATGCTTCGTTCAGAAGTTCCTGAACCCCTTCTCCTGTCGCAGCGCTGATACGAAATACCTTGCGGCCTAATTTATCCATATATTCCATAAATTCATTCGCTTTATCCTGATCGAATATGATATCGCATTTATTTGCTGCTACAATCTGTGGTTTGTCCAAAAGTTCAGGATTATACTTCTCAAGTTCGTAGATTATCTTGTCATAGTCCTCGATCGGATCTCTTCCTTCGGAACCCGATATATCCACAACGTGAATCAGTACTTTCGTCCTCTCTATGTGTTTGAGGAAAGTAAAACCGAGGCCGGCACCTTCAGATGCACCTTCGATTATTCCCGCAATATCCGCCATAACAAAACTCGTATCATGGAGATATACGACTCCCAGATTAGGATCAATAGTAGTGAAGTGATAACCGGCAATTTTAGGCTTAGAATTCGTGCATACTGAAAGCAAAGTGGATTTGCCCACGTTAGGAAAACCGAGCAATCCGACATCCGCAATCAGCTTAAGTTCGAGAATAATTTTTCTCTCTTTGGCAGGGCTACCCGCTTCAGCGAAATTCGGCGCCTGCCTGATGCTGCTTTTATAATGAACATTTCCTCTGCCGCCTTTTCCGCCTTTGGCTACGGTAACGCTGTCGCCGTCTTCTACCAGATCTTTCATAAGATGTCCGGTTTCTTTATCGATAATCATCGTTCCTACGGGAACTTTGATATATAAATCTGAACCTTTGGCACCATAGCGATTTCGTTTCATGCCGTCTTTGCCGTTTTCGGCCTGATATTTTCTTTTAAATTTGAGATCCATCAGTGTCCTTAAGTTTCTGTCGGCAACCAAAATAACACTGCCGCCGTTTCCACCGTCTCCGCCGTCAGGTCCTCCGTCCGGTACATAAGGGTCGCGTCTGAAAGTGACCGCACCGTTTCCCCCTTTACCGGATATTACTGTAATTTCCGCTCGATCTACAAACATGATAAACCTCTAAAAAAGCCCCTACAATGTAGGGGCCTCATAGCTTGCGAACTTAAGCTTCCTTGCTGTAAACGCTGATTTTCTTTCTCTTCTTGTCGTATCTTTCGAACTTAACAGTTCCGTCGATAGTAGCAAAGAGTGTATCATCTCCGCCCTTTGCAACGTTGTTGCCAGGATGGAACTTAGTACCTCTCTGTCTCATGAGAATACTTCCTGCGCTTACAAATTCACCGGCGCCTACTTTAAGTCCAAGTCTCTTGGACTCGGAATCTCTGCCGTTTTTGGAACTTCCTACTCCTTTTTTACTTGACATGGATCTTACCTCCGATTTCTATTACTTTGCTTCGATTGCTGCGAGGATATCAGCTTTTGTAGCCTTGGAATCTACTTTGATTCCCATATCCTTTGCTACTGCAAGAAGCTCATCTTTCTTCATTGAAGCGCTTACCTTTGGAGCTGCTTTTTTCTCAGCTTTAGGTGCTGCTTTCTTTTCAGGCTTCTTCTCTGCACTTTCGGTCTTTGCAGGAGCTGCTTTGGCAGTCTCTTTCTTAGCTGCAGAAGCCTTAGGAGCCTTTCCTTCTCCGATTCCAGTAATCTTTACGAGAGTGAATGGCTGTCTGTGTCCGTTCTTACGTCTGTAATCTTTTTTAGCTTTGTACTTGTAAATGACTACTTTGACGCCTTTACCCTGCTCGAGAACTTCTGCATTTACAACGTATCCGTTTACGAGTGGTGTTCCTACGATGAGCTTGTCACCGCCTACTGCAACGACTTCATCAAATACGACTTTGTCTCCGACCTTGGCATCGAGTTTCTCTACTTTGAACTCGTCACCCTGCTGTACTCTGTACTGCTTGCCGCCGGTTTTAATAATAGCATACATTTTATTCAATTCCTCCTTAAACCAGACTCGCCGGAATTTGGGTGCTACGCTTACTAAACCCACTCCGAGCGGTTAACCGCGTAAAAGAATAACACATTGAATAGCCTGCGTCAAGCATAAAATTTCAAGGCGTGCAGAGTGCACGCCTTGTGAATATCTGATATGGAAACGGAGAAATTATTCTTCGATTACAACTCCGTCTTCATCGACTTTTATGTCTTTGTCCTCGGGAGCGGATTCTCCGGCGAGATGATCCATAAGTGCAGTTCTTACTTCCTCCATTACTTTAGGATTGTCCTCGAGGAAAGCTTTTACGTTCTCTCTGCCCTGTCCGATTCTTTCTCCCTTATAACTGTACCATGAACCGGCTTTCTCTATGATGCCTATCTCAGCTGCCATATCCAATATGTCTCCGGATAGCGATATGCCCGTGCCGTACATGATGTCGAATTCTGCTTTTCTGAACGGCGGTGCGACTTTGTTCTTTACTATCTTGACTCTTGTGCGGTTGCCGTATACTTCCTCGCCTTTCTTGATTGAGTCGATTCTTCTTACGTCGAGTCTCATTGAGGAATAGAACTTTAGGGCACGTCCGCCTGTAGTGGTCTCGGGATTTCCGAACATGATGCCGATTTTCTCTCTGAGCTGGTTGATGAAGATTACACAGGTATTCGATTTGTTAACTGCGCCGGCAATCTTACGCAGAGCCTGAGACATCAGTCTGGCTTGAAGTCCTACGTGAGAATCTCCCATTTCGCCTTGTATCTCGGCTTTTGGTACCAGTGCTGCTACCGAGTCAATAACAATTATGTCAATGGCACCGCTTCTGGCGAGCATTTCGCATATTTCAAGAGCTTGTTCGCCGGTGTCCGGCTGAGATACCAAAAGGTCATCTACATTGACTCCGAGGTTCTTAGCATATACGGGATCGAGTGCGTGCTCGGCGTCGATAAATGCTGCCTGGCCTCCGTTTTTCTGGCATTCTGCTATGGCATGAAGTGTCAGTGTAGTCTTACCCGAAGACTCAGGTCCGTATATCTCAATAATTCTTCCTTTCGGATAGCCGCCAACTCCTGTTGCGAAGTCAAGGCTCACCGAGCCGCTTGATATAACTTCTATATTGCTTACAGGTCCGGCTTCGCCGAGTTTCATAATGGCGCCTTTGCCGAACTGCCTTTGTATCTGATCCAAAGCCTGCTGTAAGGCTTTATCTTTTTCTGTATTTACCGCATTTGTGTTGCTCATAATGCCTCCCGTTTATCTATTAGAACGCTTGTTCGTATCTATAATACTCTGCTTTGATTAATGTGTCAAGATTATAATAATTCGCCCTCGGAAAAGTCCAACAATTAATGCACTAATTCCTGCAAAAAATGCACTAATTTCGATTTTTTAGAGACACTTTTTGAAAACAGCTTTTATTCGAGTTCATCTGCCCTGCCCGAGAGCAACATATATGCCGTTCTCATCATCCTTAGCACGAAGTAATTTCGGTTCCATCTGCGGTCATTTCTGTTTGTATGAACGCGAGCAACTCCTTTGTATTCCTTATATACATATCCTATATAAGCCTCGCCTGCATCTCTACCCGGATCTGCATCAGGGCCCGCATAGCCTGTTACAGATATGCAAATATCCGCCTCTGTGTGTTTTTTTAATGCTTCAGCCATCGCGAGTGCGGTTTCCTTGCTTACTACTCCGTAATCGGAAATTACGGCCGCGGGAACACCCATTTTAACCTTGGCATCCTCAGAATATGTGACATACGAGGAGTGAAGTACATTTGATGCTCCCGGCACGTCGGTGATTGATGAAGCAAAGCCTCCTCCGGTGCAAGATTCGGCAGATGATATGAGAAGGCCCTTATCTTTCAACATCTTAACTACGACTTCGTTCAGATCTTCATCGTCCGTGCTGTAAATAAATTTACCCGCAAGTTCTTTGATTCGATCTATCATCTCATCTGTGGCTAATTTGGCATCTTCCGAGTCTTTCCTCTGGGATGCGACTCTGAGCGTGCATTCCCCTTCCTTGGCATATGTCGCGATAGTCGGGTCTGTCTGTCCGTCAATCAAAGGCATGAGAAGCATTTCAAGATCGGACTCGCCTATGCCGATTGTCCTGATTATCCTGTAATACATCTTTTTATCGGCGAGTTGCTCCAAATACTGACGAGCCCCGTGCTCCCAGAGCCATTTCAGTTCGCGCGGAGGGCCGGGGAAGCAGATGGCGGTTTTGCCATTTTTGCTTAGAGCGAATCCCGGCGCCGTGCCGGATGCGTTATATAAAGGTGTGCATCCGACCGGCAAATATGCCTGTTTGTAGTTGTTTTCGGCCATATGACCTCCGCGCTTTTTGAAAAAGTCACGAAGATCGTCAGCGACCCTCTGATCCAAATACATCTCTGCACCCATGAATTCCGCAACCATCTCTTTAGTGAGGTCGTCCTGGGTAGGCCCGAGCCCTCCCGTCAAGAGCACGAGATCGGTATCTGAGAATGCATCAGCGAGTTTTTCTTTAAGTCTCTGAGGATTATCGCCTACAACAAAATGGTACATGACATCAAATCCCATGTGATTGAGATTCTCCGAGAGGTATGTTGCATTCGTATTTACTGTCTGGCCGAATAAGAGTTCAGTTCCGACTGCGATTATTGAAGCCTTCATAAAAACCCCTTTTATATGCTACATCGAAAATACATCTCTGTTTTTAACTATGTATTCGACGCCTGAATAAACCGCTGCGATGATTGAAACAAAGAATATCAGACTGCCTATTATCAGTATGTTTTCATTCTGCGGAACAGCCAGTCCGAGCATCATTATAATGATACCCACCATCTGGAGTGCAGTTTTAATTTTTCCAGACATACCTGCCGCAAGCACCCTTCCCTCAGATGCAGCGACGGTTCTCATTCCGGCAATTATGAATTCTCTTGCAAGCAGGACTATCAGCATCCAGGACTTTATATGTCCGCCTTCAAGAAAGAGGCATAGAGCGGAATATACCAGTATCTTGTCAGCAAGCGGATCCATGATTTTTCCGAAATTTGTGACGAGATTTCTTTCCCTTGCGATCTTGCCGTCAAAGAAATCAGTGAGTGATGCAAGCGCAAATACAACAAGAGCTATAAGATGCTGATCCATCATGAATGCAGCAATATAGAGCGGCACCATTATTACTCTTAAAACAGTTAATTTATTCGGTAAATTCATAATTTCTCCTTATTCGTTCACGAGCTCTCCTTCGAGATCGTATTCATATGCACTGTTGATTTTTACTTTTACAATGTCTCCGGGCAGTAAACCATCCGGACCTACGAAACTTACTTCGCAATCTATCTCAGGCGCATCATACCTGGTGCGGCCTGTATATACATTTTCATCGGCTATTTCATCAATGATTACTTCAAATACTCTGCCTATAGTTGTCTCATTAAGTTCGCTGCTTACAAGGCTTTGGCGCTCCATAACTGCATCGCGTCTGGACTCACAAACCGCTTGTGAATTCTTTCCGTCCATTTCATATGCATCTGTCCCGTCTTCATCGGAATATGCAAATGCACCAAGTCTGTCAATCTTGTATTCATCTATAAAGCTGAGAAGTTCATCAATATCATCTTGGGTTTCTCCCGGCGAACCAACGAGCAAGGTTGTTCTGATGTGGACGTCAGGGATTTCACGTCTCAGCTTATCGATTGTCGCCTTTATAGTCTTGGATCTGGATGCCCTTCGCATGCTTTTCAGAACATTATCCGAGATATGTTGTATAGGCATGTCGATATAATTGCAGATTTTATCTTCATTCTTAATAACATCTATAAGTTCATCGGTAATACCATTATCGTAAACATATAGCAATCTTATCCATTTAATGCCTTCGATCTTGCAAAGTTCCCGAAGTAACTGAGGCAGGCGAACTTCTCCATATAAATCTTTTCCGTATTGAGATGTATCCTGCGCGATAAGTATCAGTTCCCTGATACCTGCATCCGCCATGTCTTCTGCCTCACGGATGCAGTCTTCGATGCGCTTGGATCTGAACGGCCCGCGTATCGAAGGTATCGCGCAAAAGCTGCACGCGTTATCGCAGCCCTCAGCTATTTTAAGATATCCGTAATGTGCCCCTTCGGGAAGCATTCTCTTTCTGTATCTGAGATCGTCAATTCCGTCCCCGACCAAATCTCCGTCTTTGGATGATTGTTCCATAAGTATTGACGGTAGATCATCATAATCATTTACGCCAAAGAACATATCAACTTCCGGAAGTTCTTTTACAAGTTCGTCATGATATTTCTCAGCCAGGCAACCGCATACGACTAGTTTAATACCCTTTGAAGATTTACCGTTTTCGTCTTTTCCGGCAGCATCTGAAAGTTCAAGTATTCGCTCTATAGATTCTCTCTTGGCAGCCT
>CADAJM010000091.1 GCA_902788245.1 uncultured Eubacteriales bacterium
GTAAACACAAAGAAAATGGTACCTGTCGAGATACAGTTCCGCAGCATAGTAATGGATGCATGGGCATCTCTCGAGCACGAGCTTCGCTATAAGAACAAAGGCGAACTCAAGGAAGAGATAGTCAGCAGCCTCAAGGAGTGCGCAGAATCGCTCCACTATATAGATGAGAGGCTGTCCAGGATAAGACATGAAGTGCTCAAAGACGATAACAAATACAGCGACTATTAAGGAGACGAAATGAAAAACCTTGCTAAAACATACAATCCGAAAGATTTTGAAGACCGCATATATGAAACATGGGAAAGCGGCGGGGCTTTTGATGCCGAGGTAGATAAGGATAAAAAGCCTTTCACTATAGTTATGCCGCCTCCTAATATTACAGGCCAGCTTCACATGGGACACGCACTCGATCAGACCCTGCAGGACGTGCTCACACGCTGGAGAAGGATGCAGGGATATTCCGCACTCTGGCTTCCGGGATCCGACCACGCCAGCATAGCGACTGAGGTTAAGGTTGCGAATGAACTCAGAGAAAAGACAGGCAAAGACAAGAGGGAATTCGGACGCGAGGAATTCCTCAAACACGCATGGGCATGGAAGGAAGAATACGGCGGCCGCATCACCAAACAGTGCCGCAAACTCGGCGACTCCTGCGACTGGAAGCGCGAGCGTTTCACCATGGATGAAACATGCAACAAAGCCGTTGTTAAGTTCTTCATTAATCTTTATGAAAAAGGATGGATATACAAGGGTAACCGCCTTATCAACTGGTGCCCGGACTGCAAGACATCACTCTCTGATGCAGAGGTAGAGCATGAGGATGAGCACGGCAAATATTGGTATTTCAGATATCCGGCAGCGGACGGAGGAGAGGGCATCACTGTTGCAACATCACGTCCTGAGACCATGTTCGGAGATATCGCTATAGCCGTACATCCGAGCGATGAAAGATACAAAGACCTCGTAGGCAAGACAGTAATCCTTCCTATAGTAGAGCGCGAAATACCTGTTATCGCAGATGAATATCCTGATCCTGAAAAGGGAACCGGTGCGGTTAAGATTACGCCGGCTCATGACCCTAACGACTTTGAAGTAGGTCAGAGACATGATCTTGAAATCATATCCTGCATGAACGACGATGCTACCATGAACGAGTATGCGGGCAAATACGAGGGTATGGACAGATATGAGTGCCGTAAGGCCTGGGTTGCCGACCTCGACGCAGCGGGATTCCTCGTCAAGACAGAGGATATGGAGATTCCTGTGGGCAGATGCTACAGATGCCACAGCGCCGTAGAACCTATGATGTCGGATCAGTGGTTCGTCAAGATGGATGAACTCGCCAAACCTGCAATCAACGCAGTTGAATCAGGAAGAATGAAATTCGTGCCTGAGAGATTTTCAAAGGTTTATCTTAACTGGCTCTACGATATAAGAGACTGGTGTATCTCAAGGCAGCTATGGTGGGGACACAGAATCCCGGCATATTACTGCGACGAATGCGGAGAAATCGTAGTGGCAGACCACATGCCGGATAAGTGCCCGAAATGCGGATGCACTCATTTGACTCAGGATGAAGACGTTCTGGACACTTGGTTCAGTTCCGCTCTTTGGCCGTTCTCAACTCTGGGCTGGCCTGAAAAGACAGCGGATCTCGATTACTTCTATCCGAACAACGTACTCGTAACGGGATATGACATCATATTCTTCTGGGTTGTCAGGATGGTATTCTCCGGCTACGAGTGCATGGGAGATGCTCCATATGACTACGTATTCGTACACGGCCTCGTTCGTGACGAGCAGGGACGCAAGATGAGTAAGTCCCTCGGCAACGGAGTAGATCCACTCGAGTCTATCGACCAGTACGGAGCGGACGCTCTCAGGTTCATGCTCTGCACGGGTATTTCCCCGGGTAACGACACCAGATACATTCCGAAGAGAATTGAGGCGGCTCGTAACTTTGCCAACAAACTCTGGAACGCTTCGAGATTCACAATCATGAACCTCCAGGCGGAGGACGGTTCATGGCTTCCTATGGAGTTCAACGAGTCAGCGCTCAAAGACGAAGACAAGTGGATACTTCAAGTAGCCAACGAAGGCGTGAAATATATCACCGAGCAGATGGAAAAATTCGAACTCGGTCTCGCGGGTCAGAGGGTATACGAACTCATCTGGGATTACTACTGCGACTGGTATATCGAGATGGTCAAGGGCAGACTCTACGGAGATGATGAGGCGGACAAGAAAGTCGCAAGATACGTGCTGACCAAAGTCCTCAAAGACTTCCTCAAACTCCTGCATCCTTTCATGCCGTTTATCACAGAGGAGATCTGGGGCTTCCTGCCACAAGACAGCAGCAAGAGCGGTGTAGATGCAATGCTCATAAAAGCAGACTGGCCGGTATACGAGCCATCTATGAACTACAGCGACTCTGCAAAGAAGATTCAGGTAGCCATGGACATCATCAAGGCTGTTCGTAACATCAGAGCAGAGGCAGAAGCTGCACCAAGCAGAAAACTCAACATCATCGTCAAGACCGATGTTCACACAAGCGCGATAGAAGCGGTTTCGAGTCACATAAAGAACCTCGCCAATGTCACAAACATCGAGCTGAAGGGCGGAGATTTCGCACTTCCTGACGATGCCATGACTGCAGTAATAGACGGCGCAGAGATCGCAGTTCCTCTCGACGACCTCGTAGACAAGGAAGCCGAGATCGAAAGACTCACAAAAGAGAAAGCCAAACTCGAATCCGAGGTAGAGCGTGTCGAAAAGAAACTTGCCAACAAGGGCTTCACAGACAAGGCCCCGGCTCACCTCGTAGAAGAGGAAAGAGCAAAAGGCGAGAAGTACAAAGAGATGCTCGCCAACGTAGTCGCCAGACTCGAAAGTCTGAAATAGTATTTCAATTGCACATTTTTGCATTTCAATTACATCATTTGAATGAAAAATGATGTAATTGAATTTGTTAAAGGACACATATCCTCATTGCAGGAGCGGGCAAATTATTGTACAATTGTCGAAAGATTCAAAAACAGATAAGGAGGACCTCCACCAATGGTGAAGATACTGATCGGACATAAAGGAAGCGGAAAGACTAAGAGGATGATTGATCTGGTAAATGACCAGGTTCAGACTGCAAAGGGCAGCATCATCTTTATTAATAAGAACTCAAGACTCATCTACGATCTCGACTATAAGATTAGAGTCGTATGCATGGAAGATTTTCCGCATGTCACAAACGAAGACGAATACATCGGATTCCTGTTTGGTATCATGAGTGCGGATAACGACATCGAGACTATTTTCCTCGACGGCATCATGAGCCACAGAGACTTTGCTCTGGATATTCTTCCGAGCTTCATTGAGAAGATCAAGATTATTTCCAAGGAGACAGGCATTGATTTCGTAATCAGCGTAAGCGCCGAGCTGGAAGAGATGATTGGTGTAGACTTCGACAACATGGAAGTTCTCAATTAATTACAAAGCAAACTCCCCGGGCGTATGCTCGGGGATATCTTATTTTTTGAAAAGCAAATGAGTAAAAGCGTAATAGAACAAATACTGGAAGGAATAAGGGCCGGCAAGAAGCTCTACGAGAGCATGCAGGTCAGCGCAGTTACGGAAACCCCTGCGGACATGCAGAGTGCAAGCTCTGAACTTTGCCGCGGAGATAATTTGAAATATATGTCGGAGCTCTTGAAAAAAGGCTATGCGGGAAGGCTGAGCCTTATATACATAGATCCGCCTTTCTTTACGCGCTCGAGCTTCAATGCTTCTATTGTGTTGAAGGATGGTGAGGGAAGCAAGAAACAGATTCACCATCTTGCATACGATGACAAATTCGACAGGAACCTCGAATACTACATAGAGAACATGACCGTGCGCATATTGATGATGAGAGAGCTTCTCGCAGAGGATGGCCTGATGTGGGTTCATCTTGACTGGCATTCATCCCATTACATCAAACTCGTTATGGATGAACTGATGGGAGAGAAGAACTTCGTCAACGAGATCATATGGTGCTATAAATCCGGAGGCTCGGGCAAACGCCACTTCGCCAGGAAGCACGACAGCATACTCGTATACTCAAAGAGCAAGAATTATTACCTCAGTGTTCCTCAGGAGAAATCATACAACAGGGATTTCAAACCATACAGATTCAAGGGGGTTGAGGAATTCAGGGATGATGTAGGCTGGTACACCATGGTCAACATGAAGGACGTGTGGAATATAGACATGGTGGGCAGGACTTCGGCTGAGAGAAACGGCTATGCGACGCAAAAACCGATGGAGCTTATGAAGAGGATAATTGAGAGTTCATCGAAGGAAGGCGATCTGGTCGGCGACTTTTTCTGCGGCTCGGGAAGTTTCCTCGAAGCATCGGAGACTTTGGGCCGAAAGTGGCTTGGCTGCGACAGCGAGCAGCTCGCTGTATCCATCGCGAGAAAGAGACTGATAAACTCAGGTGCGGAATTCGCATATGTGCAGCAGGATGACGCAAAGCCGTTAATCGCACGTGCAACCATCACTGTTAATTCAAGAGAGGAACTTGAGGACGGAAGGTTCCTGTATAAATGCGTCCTGACAGAGCTCGTGCCTGATATAGACACGGGCAGCATACAGATGAGTGACAGAAAACACGTGACCGCGGCACTTCGAGACAACAGACTATCATTTGCCGATTATGTATTGATAGACGCAGGCGGTGGCGATGTTTTTAAATGCGATTATCTGTTTGCAGATGCAGGCTCGGAGATGATATTCACCGCATCCGAAAACTTCAATGCGATCGCAGTCGATGTGTTTGGAAAAGAATACCTCGCAGATATTGACAAGACATAAGGCGAGTACTAGACTATGCACTTGTGCGACGAAATGAGGTAGAGATAATGGCAGAGAAAAAAGACAAAAATAAAACTGAAAACAAATCTTCAAAGAAAAAAACAAAACATAAAAAACCGCACTTGGTACACAATGTGACAGATGCGGAGATTATGGAGAATATTGATAAGAGACTGGAAAAGGAAGCAGCCGCATCTAAAAGAGCAAACGCTCTTGCAGCTGCCGACCCTGAGTATCAGGGACACTCCAAGCTCCAGGTAAAAGCAGGGGAAATAGCAATTGCTCTGATCGCTGTTGTCATTGGTTCCTTTACATCAGTATCCATCATGATTCCGAACGGCTTGACCATAGGCGGAATCACAGGAATTGCCAGAATCATCCAAAACTACACGGGATGGAACTACTCTCTCATATACTATGCGTTTTCTATGCTTATCATGTTCATTGTTATGTTCAGTTTGGGCATGAAAGAGGTTAAAAAGATAGTACTTATGTCCATAGCCTATCCTAGCGTGATGTTTCTGATAGAGATTAACGACATCGTTCTCTTAAAGAGTGACGACCTCTTCCTGGTGGCTGTATTCTGCGGAGTGCTCTTCGGAGTAAGCGGCGGTCTTACGTTCAAGGCCGGATTCTCATCGGGCGGAGCGGACTCACTTGCCAAAGTCATAAAGTACCGCTATCTGCCACACCTTGGCATCAATGACATAACTTTTGTAATCAATGCTCTGGTAGTAATAGCAAGCGCCTTCGTATTCGGTGTAAACATCGCTCTCTATGCCATTATCATCACATACGTACAGCTCAGAGTAGGAGACGCTGTGATGTTCGGCCTTTCAAATAAGATAGTAGAACTCAATATTATACCCGGAGATCCCGACGGCCTTTCATCGTTTATCATGAGAGAGCTGGGCCGCGGAGTATCCAGCATAGAGGTGGTAGGAGAGTATACGGGAGACAAGAGGAAGCAACTCAAGATACTCTGCTCTCCTCGTGAGAGTTTCCTGATTAAGAGATACCTCGCACAGCACGATCCTGATTCCTTCGTATCCATATCCGAAATCAAGTCCGTATGGGGCAGGGGCAGAGGATTCTCCGACATCCATAAGGTAGACTAGAAGGAAAGAAAACCATAAGCCATAAGCAGTTAAAAATGAAGATATAAAGTAAAAGAAAACTATAAGCAATAATCAATATAAACAGAAGATGTAAAGCGAACTTTACATCTTCTTTCTTTTTTACTTATTTCAGACATTTCTTGACGCGGAGTAAGTAATAGATTAACTAAAATGTAAAGTAAACTTTACAAAAAGAGTAAATGAGATGAGAAATGTAAAGTAT
>CADAJM010000092.1 GCA_902788245.1 uncultured Eubacteriales bacterium
TAGTCGTGGCATTCGTGGTTCTCATCAGAGCCAATGTGCCTCTGACCCTCCTTCTCTTTGCGATGATTCCTCTGATGCTTCTCTTTGCGATGAAGTTCAGAGTGAAACTTCGCACGGCGTTTAAGTGGCAGAGATCCGAGCTCGGAGAGATAAATTCTCACGTCGAAGACAGCCTGCTCGGCATTCGTGTTTCCAAGTCGTTTGCCAACGAGGACGTAGAGGAAGAGAAATTCGAGGAAGGAAATGAGAGATTTCTCAAGACCAAGAAAGTCGGATACAAGAATCTCGCAGGATTCAGGAGCGTGACAAGGCTCTTCGACGGGCTCATGTATATAACGATAGTTTTCTTCGGTTCGCTTGCCCTCATACGCGGGCACATCAACGCGGGAGACTTCGTGGCATACCTCATGTACACCAATGTCCTGCTCGAGTCGATAAGACGCGTGGTCGAGTTCACCGAGCAGTTCCAAAAAGGCATCACGGGCATCGAGCGTTTCATTGAAATTATGGATACGAATATCGAGATCGATGATGAGCCTGGCGCAGTCGATGTGCCGGAGGATATCAGGGGCGAGATCGAGTTCGAGAATGTCTCATTTTCATACAGCGATTCGGACAGCAAAGAGCACAGGCATCACGAGGACGGACGTGTGCTGAGCAATATTAATCTTAAGATAAAGAGCGGTGAGAACGTCGCCCTCGTCGGCCCGTCCGGCGCAGGTAAGACGACGTTCTGCAATCTCATACCGCGCTTTTACGATGTGACTGACGGCGCCGTTAAGGTCGACGGGCGCGACATCAGGGAATATAAAGTGAGGTCACTCAGGACCAAGATAGGAATGATGCAGCAGGATGTGTATCTCTTCTCGGATACCGTGGCGGGTAATATCGGCTACGGAAAACCGGGAGCGAGCTTGCAGGAGATCATGGAGGCCGCCGCGCTCGCGGGGGCTGACGAATTCATCCGCGAGCTCCCCGACGGATACAACACCTACGTCGGGGAGAGAGGCGCACGCCTCTCCGGCGGCCAGAAACAAAGAATCAGCATCGCCAGGGTTTTCCTCAAAAACCCTCCTATTCTCATACTCGACGAAGCCACTTCCGCACTGGATAACGAAAGCGAGCACTACGTCCAGGAGTCTCTCGCGGAGCTCGCCAAAGGCCGTACGACCATAACAATAGCCCACCGCCTCTCGACAGTCAGAAATGCAGACCGCATCATCGTTCTGACCGAGCACGGCATCGAGGAGCAAGGTACCCACGACGAACTCATAAAAAAAGGAGGCATTTACGCCTCCATGCACAATTTCACTGTCTAGATTTTCTTAATGAAGCAGCGTCTTCTCTTCTGAGGTTCGACTTCGAACATCTTCCACTGACTATGCACCTTGTAATTGGTCTCGAGCTGTGGCCCTGTCTCCGCATGCTTAATTCCGTGTTTGATGCAGCCCGTGTACAAGTGCTCCATTATTATTCCGTTTACTCCGCTTCCCTGCAGCTCAGGCTTGATGGCTATGAGGAAGAGGTCAAGCGTGTCGTTCTTTCTCAGAGCTTTCAAAACGCCCGGCCATCCGAACGGGAAGAGATGTCCGTGGCACTTTCTCATCGCCTCAGACATCGAAGGCGCTCCCACTCCGAATCCCATGAGCTCGTCATTGTCGTCCACCACCAGGCAGCAAAGATCCGGATTTACCAGCGGCAGGAATTTGTTCGTGTATTTTCTTATCTGTTTGTCGTTGAGTTCTACGACTCCGTACAGCGGAGCATAGGCTATGTTGACAAGTTCAAATGCCTTTTTGATATACGGGGCAAAGTCCATTTTCTTCTTTATCTGAACCTTATGATATCCCGTGCGCCTCAGCATGGCATCGGAGATTCTCTTGAGCCTTTTGTAGGTCGATGCGTTCTCGTCTCCGAGCGGCAGCAGATGCTCTATCCAGTCCGTGTCTTTGAGATAACCGAGCTCGGTCAAATGCTCGATGTAGTACGGATGATTGTAATAGGTTATGAACATGCTGCGTTTGTCGAAGCCCTCGACAAGCATGCCCTCTCTGTCCAGATCGCAAAAGCCGAGAGGTCCGTGAACCTCGTTGCAGCCTTTCTCGCGCGCCCAGTCCTCAACTGTTTTGAAAAGAGCGGCGGAGACTTCGCGGTCGTCTATGAAGTCCACCTGCGAAAATCTCATCCTGTTGTAGCCCCATTTCTTGTTTGCGGCATGGCTGAGTATCGCGCCTATGCGTCCGACGACCTCACTTCCCCTGTATGCCAGAAACGCCTTGGCCTCACAATACGAAAAAGCGGGATTGAGATTCGGATCCCAATCCTGCATGTCGTCGTTAAAAAACGCCGGTACGAAATACGGGTTGTCACGATAAAGGCGGTTCGGATAATCGACAAAGATTTTCCTCTCCGCCTTCGTCACTACTTCTTTAATTACTACGTTATTGTCCACTATACCTGTCCTATCAAAGGGTCCCAGCCCCCCGGAGATTCTATCGGAGGAGCCAAGCCTTCCTTTACTTCTTCTTTTTGTTCATCGTAATATGTATCGGCAGTCCCGCAGCCGTGTACGGCTGGATGGATCCGATGATGAACGGTCTCGCATATTTGAGATACTCATCGCTTACGTAAGTTCCGTCGTTAATGATCCAGTTCAGCGGAACCTTCCTCTCAACATTGGCAACCTCGTGGATGTCGAACATGTCATATGTCTCAACATAAGGCTCTCTGCTCTCAACCTGGATAGTAATCATCATGCCGGTCTTGCCCTGGAACGCAGCCTCTGCAGCGAGGAATCCGACATTATATGCTTCATCTGAATCAACTCGTGATGAAACGTGAGCTGCACATCTCTGAAGAGATGAGAACTCGATGTAACGGGACTTAAGTCCTGTCTCATCCTTGATAACGCTTGCCAGATATGCGGCTGTTCCCGCAAGCTGTATGTGACCGAATGCGTCCACGTGATCGTTGCTGCTTCCGAGCTCGCAAACGAATTTGTCGTCCTTGGTCTTGAGTCCTTCGGATACGGCAACTACGATGGATTTCTTGGTCTTGGCGAGTTCTTTGATTCTCTTTACGAAGTCCTTGATATCAAACGGAACTTCCGGCAGATAAATCAGGTCAGGTCCCGAGCAGTCGATATCTCTCGACATTGCGGCAGCTGCTGTGAGCCATCCCGCATGACGTCCCATGATCTCAACGATGCAAACTGTCGGCTTGGATACTCCGTAGCTCTCGTTGTCCCTGATGATTTCCTTCATCGAGGTCGCGATGTACTTGGCGGATGAACCGTAGCCCGGGCAATGGTCTGTCATAGGCAGGTCATTATCGATAGTCTTAGGAATTCCCATGAATTTCTGCTTCTTATTATACTTAGCAGCATAATCCGAAAGCTGTTTGATGGTATCCATGGAATCGTTTCCTCCGTTATAGAGGAAGAATTCGATGTTCTTTTTATCGAGTATGTCGAAAATCTTTTCGTAAGTCTTTTCGTTGCCCTCGATCGGCGGCAATTTATAACGGCATGTGCCGAGGAATGAAGACGGCGTTCTCTTGAGAAGCGAGAGGTCGTGTGCGCTGGTGATATAGTCTTCGATGTCGACTATGTCTTCCTGCAACAATCCCTCGATGCCGTAGTGCATTCCGTAGATTCTTCTTATTCCCTCTGTCCAGCAAGCCTTGATAACTCCTGCCAAACTCGAGTTGATTACTGATGTCGGGCCGCCCGACTGTCCTATGATGAGGTTCCCCTTCATAATTCGTTCCCTTTCTTGTCTCAGGCTCTCTTCAGCCTGCGTTTTTCTATCATTTTCGAAATCCCTACAATTATATGTTTTACGGCAATAAATTGCAAATACTGAATTTGCCAAGTATAATGTTTGAGGTAACGAAAATACAAAAAATATCAAGCAAGGAAAAAACTATTTATGACTAATATCGAACTCAGCGAACTTATATATCCTTCTCTTTCGCACACCGCGGATGAGTACGAAGCCATGTACCCTGCCAGGGATCTCCCTGCGGGCGCAAAGGTAACCAGGCTCGGACCGAGCCCGACCGGCTTCATCCACCTCGGCAACCTCTACGGAGCCTTTGTAGACGAGAGGCTGGCCCACCAGAGCGGCGGCGTTTTCTTCCTCAGGATAGAAGACACCGACGACAAGAGATACGTAGAGAACGCAGTCGAGACCATCATCACCTCCCTCGAATTCTTCGACATCAAATTCGACGAGGGTGCGACTCTCAGCGGAGACATCGGAGACTACGGCGACTACACCCAGAGCAACAGAGGAGACATCTATCAGGCCTTTGCCAAAAAACTCCTCGCAGAGGGGCTCGCCTATCCGTGCTTCCTGACAGAGGATGAGATCACTGCCGTAAGAGAAGAGCAGGACAAGCAGAAACTCACGCCGGGCATCTACGCCGGTTGGTCCAAATACAGAGAATGGGATACTGACGATGCCCTGGTCTCCGAAGTCGAGAGCAGGATCAAGGCCGGCGAGCCTTTCGTCATCCGTCTGAGATCCAAGGGAACTCCTAATCTCTCAGCGGAGGATACCTCAAGGCACACTGTAGTCGATGCGATAAGAGGAGAATTATCCGTTCCGGATAATTTCCAGGACATAGTCATCATCAAGCAGACAGGCATCCCGACCTACCACTTCGCGCATGTCGTAGACGACCACCTAATGCGCACGACCCACGTGGTCAGAGGAGAGGAATGGCTTCCGTCCCTCCCTATCCACGTCGAGCTATTCGAGGACCTCGGCTGGGAGCTTCCGATATACTGCCACACGGCTCAATTGATGAAGATCGGAGAGGACGGAAACAAGCGCAAACTCTCCAAGAGAAAAGACCCTGAGCTTTCACTCGACTTCTACAGAAACGAAGGTTACCATCCTGCTGCAGTCAGGGAGTATCTCCTCACCATACTCAATTCCAACTACGAGGAATGGCGCATGGAAAATCCTGATGCGGACATCAACGATTTCGAGTTCACGACAGAGAAGATGTCGAGCAGCGGCGCGCTCTTCGATCTGGATAAACTTAACGACGTCAGCAAGAACACCCTGCTTCACATAGATGCAGCCGAGCTTGCCGCATGGCTCAAATCCTGGTCGGATGAGTTTGCCCCTGAGTACGCCTACGTCTTCAAAGACATGGATCATCTCGCTGAGATACTAGACCTCGGGCGCCACGATGCAAGGCCGAGAGCCGACCTCGTATACGCCCGTCAGATAATGGACTTCATCAGCTATTTCTTCGATGAGTCTTTCAAGATTGAGGATGAATATCCGGCAGAGGCTTCAGCTGACGCCGCCGAAATCCTGAAGGCATACCTTGCGAGCTACGATCACTCAGACGACAACGAGCAGTGGTTCGGCAAGATCAGGGATATAGCAACAGATCTCGGCTACGCAGCCAAGCCTAAAGACTACAAGAAAAATCCGGACGATTACAAAGGGCATGTGGGACATGTAAGCACGGTAATCCGAATTGCCATCATGGGACGCTCGCAGTCCCCTGACGTATGGGCAATTCAGCAGATACTCGGAGAGAGCAAGGTGCGCGAGCGCCTCGAAGCCGCCTGCAAGTAGGATGTCGGCCGGATGATCAACTTCGAGCAGAGAAATATATATTTCTTTTTGAAGAACCACACTATCAACTATTTACAAATAATCAATAAGGAGTAGCAATGGAACCTATTTTAGTAATTATGGCTGCCGGCATGGGCAGCAGATACGGCGGCAACAAACAGCTTGATACCATCACAGCCGAAGGAGACATCATCATGGACTTCAGCCTCTTCGATGCATACGAGGCGGGATTCAGACGCGTGTGCTTTATCATCAAGCACGACTTCGAAGACGTCTTTAAAGCACACATCGAAAAAGGCGCCGGTAAGAAATACGAAGTGCACTACGCATTTCAGGAACTCGGCGATCTTCCTGATGGCTTCGAGGTACCTGAAGGCCGCACCAAACCTTTCGGAACAGGCCAGGCAGTGCTGGCCGCAAGGGACATCATCGATGCTCCGTTTGCCGTCATCAACGCAGATGACTACTACGGCAAAGAAGGCTTCGTAAAGATCTACGACTTCCTGACAACAAAAGCCGACGCTTCGCACAACTGCATGGTCGG
>CADAJM010000093.1 GCA_902788245.1 uncultured Eubacteriales bacterium
TAGGCGAACCGTCCTTATTGGCATCGATTGCGGAAGTTACGTCTTCCCAGTCATTCGTAGCCTGTCCGTCAATCTCAAGGATGACATCTCCGGCTCTGAGGCCGGCAGCCTCTGCAGGTGATCCCGGGCTTACGCTTTCGAGGGTATTGCTCGGAAAGCCCGTGATTCCGACAACTAAAATAGCCACGAGAATCGCGATGAGGATGTTCATCGTAACGCCCGCGAGAAGTATCGCAATCTTTTGAAGATTGCTTTTGCTGCTGTAGGAAGTAGGACTGTCTACGGTCTCCTCTTCTCCCTCCATGGCGCAAAAACCGCCGAGCGGAAGAAGTCTTACCGAATACATGGTGTCGCCTTTCTGTTTCTGATACAAAAGCGGCCCCATACCTACCGAAAACTCATTTACTTTTACGCCGCAGAGCTTGGCCACCATCATATGTCCCCATTCGTGAGGAATGACCAGCACGAGCAGCATTACCACAAATAATATCGCTGTTAACAATTTCTTATATTTTCCTCTCTGTTATTTTTAATACGTCAGACAAGTTCTCTTGCCATACGTCTTGATTCTTTATCTATTTCTAGTATTTCCTTCACATCAGCAGGACTTGCGAACGAAGATTTACCCATTACTCTTTCTATCGTGTCGGCTATATCAGTGAATCCTATTCTTCCTGCAAGGAACATCGCGACGAGTTCCTCGTTTGCGCCGTTCATCACGACTGGCGCACTGCCGCCCTCATTGATAGCGGCATACGCGATGTCCAGACATTTAAAAGTCTTCCTGTCTGCCTGTTCGAAAGTGAGATTCGATCCTTTTGTGAAGAAATCCAGGCTCCCGTCCGTCTCTCTGTTCTTTCCGCTGAATTCAGGCAGTAAGTTCAATCTGCTCGGATAATCCAGAGCCAAGCCGATAGGAATCTTCATATCCGGAAGCCCCATCTGAGCGATGACTGAACCATCCATGAATTCAACCATGGAGTGAACTATGCTCTCGGGATGGACATGCACATCTATCTTGTCCGCAGGCACATCGAAGAGCCACCTGGCTTCGATTACCTCCAGTCCTTTGTTCATCATGGTGGCAGAATCTATGGTAATCTTACTGCCCATAGACCAGTTCGGATGATTGAGAGCCTGCTCGATTGTGACATTTCTCATCTCGTCAATTGTCCTGCCTCTAAACGGTCCGCCGGATGCCGTAAGAAGTATCCTTCTGATATCCCTCTTGATACCATCTGTTTCAGGCTCCGCATACGCTCTTCCGCAGGCGCTTCCGCCGTTGCCCTCAAGGCACTGGAATATCGCGCTGTGTTCGCTGTCCACCGGAAGCAATTTTACTCCCTTTTCCTTGCAAAGCTTTGTGACTATCTCACCACCTGCGACAAGAGTCTCTTTGTTTGCAAGCGCGATGTCCCTTCCTCTCGAAATTGCCTCGTATGTCGGTGCGAGTCCGCTGATGCCCATCAATGCGTTGAGCACGATGTCGCAGTCCATGCTTGCAATCTCGACCAGTCCGCTTTCACCGAAGTGCACATCTACTTTCGGAAACTCGGCCTTAACTCTCTTCGCATCTTCTTCATTTCCGACGCAAACAGCCTCAGGCTCGAACTCTCTGATTTGCGCTAATAAAACATCGATGCGGCTTCTGCCTGTGAGGCCTACCGCTCTGAATTTGTCCTTGTTATTCCTGATGATCTCCAGCGCCTGAGTTCCGATGGATCCCGTGCTTCCGAGTATCAATACTTTCTTCATTTTTTAATATAATTGTATTTTATATAATATATGTTATGTAAAGTTTACTTTACATATTGAAAAGCCCAGTCATGGCGCAAATGGCGTAGAATATAACCGGTGACACGAATATGATGCTGTCAAATCTGTCCATAATACCGCCGTGTCCCGGGATAAGATTACCGTAATCTTTGATGCCCATCTTGCGTTTGAACATGGAGGCTGTGAGGTCTCCTGCCATTCCGGCTGCTCCGCCCACAAGTCCGAGTACGAAGCAGACAAGAGCGGGATTGGAAAGACCCGAATCCTTCATGAACACCATTCCGAATGCCATTGAAAGAAGCGAGCTTCCAAGCAGTCCTCCTACCGCGCCTTCTATTGTCTTTTTCGGACTGAGGTTTGGTGCCATTTTATGTTTGCCAAGGAAATATCCTGTGAAGTAGGCACATATATCCTGTCCGAATGCGGCAATTACGACTATCCAAATAAACAGCCTGTACTCCGTCATATCTATCAGAACCATATGATAAGTAAAAAACGGGATATATACCATCGTGGTCACTGTCGCAAGCGAATCATATGCGCCTCTCTCATTGATGCGCCATCCGTAAACCATACCTGTCAGAACCGCAACGAAAAGCCACAAGGTCATAAATACCATGTTTGCCAAATATGACGGTGCTGTCATCTGCTGGGACGGCAGATACGTGAGAAAGAGCAAAGTTGTCAGAGTAAGGCAGGAGCCTTCATTTACATGAACGTCCAGAGCCTTCCATCCCTTGCTGAATTCGCGCACTCCCATCTGTGCAATTACGAAGGCCGCTATCCAAAGAGCCATTCCTCCGAAGTAAAGCACCACCAGCAGAGGTGCCATTATTAATCCTGAAATAATTCTGGTTTTCATTCTATTCCTTTCGGCCGCCGAATCGTCTGTCGCGATTGGCATATGCATTTATCATCTCGGCATACTCCTCCGGGCTGAAGTCAGGCCAGAGAGTATCCGTAAACATCAATTCGCTGTATGCAGCCTGCCATGTGAGGAAATTCGACATCCTCTCTTCTCCGCTCGTCCTAATGATGAGGTCGGGATCCGGCACATTGAACTTGGTGCTTCCGGAGTATAGATATGCCGAGATATCATCCTCAGTCAATTCTGCAGGATTGAGTTCCCCTGACTTACATTTCTCAGCTATGGCTTTAACGCTTTTCAGTATCTCATCGCGCCCACCGTAGTTCAGTGCGATATTAAACACCAATCCGTCATTGTCAGCAAGCCTTCCGACCATTTTATCTATGGCATCGATCGAAGCTTTAGGCAGCATGTCGTATTCGCCGAAGATATTGATGTGGACATTGTTCTCATCGAGTTCCTCCAGCTCTGAATTGACATACTTTACGATAAGATTAAATATGCCGCTAACCTCTTCGGTGCTTCTCTTCCAGTTTTCGGTAGAAAAGGCGTACACGGTCAGGTACTTTATCCCCATATTAGACGAGGCGATGACTATTTTTTTCATCGCCTGCATACCGGCGTTATGTCCCATGACGCGCGGAACTCCGTGTGCCTTGGCCCATCTGCCGTTGCCGTCCATAATTATTCCGACATGTGTCGGGAATGGTCTTGTCTTTTCGCTCATTATTCCATTACACATGACAAGCGTGGCTTATTAAGGCCACGCTGTACATCTACATATTTGCGGTGGATTAAACTTCCATCAATTCCTTTTCCTTATCGGCGATCATATCGTCGATGTCTTTGATTGCTTTATCGCAAGTCTTCTGAGTCTCGTCGAGATCCTCTTTGAGGTCGTCCTCTGTAATCTCTCCGGCTTTCTGCGACTTTTTGAGTTCCTCGTTCATGTCGCGTCTCATATTCCTTACGGCAACTTTAGCATCCTCTCCGTAGCCCTTAACAACTTTGGTGAGCTCTTTACGTCTCTCCTCTGTGAGCTGAGGAATTGCGAGTCTGATAACCTTGCCGTCATTGGCCGGATTAATTCCGATATTAGCCTCGTTTATGGCTCTTTCGATATCAGCGATTGCCTGAGGATCGAACGGAGCTATCATCAGAGTTCTCGGATCAGGTACGGATACGTTTGCAAGAGCCTTAAGCGATGTCGGTGTTCCATAGTAGTCCACCATAACCTTGTCCAGAAGTGCAGGGTTTGCTCTGCCCGCTCTTACCGTGTTGAGGTTCTCTTTAAGGAAATTCTTGGTACTTTCGATTCTTTCTTCGAGTGATTTTTTCTCAGCCATAACATCCTCCTAATGAATCAGTGTTCCTATGTTTTCACCGTTGATAACTTTCATGAGATTGCCCTCTTCTGCGAGTGCAAATACATATATCATAGTCCTTGTGTCCTTGCAGAGCGTAGCTGCTGTAAGGTCCATGACTTTAAGATCTCTGTCGATAATGTCCATATATGTGAGTTCCGAAAACCTCTCTGCTTTAGGATCTATGTTAGGATCTGCAGAGTATACGGCATCTACGTTCTTGGCGAGAAGCAGTACATCCGCACCGATCTCCGCCGCTCTGAGAGCTGCTGTGGTGTCCGTAGTGAAGAACGGCGAACCCGTGCCTCCGCCAAAGACTACTACCCTGCCTTCCTCGAGATAATCCAAAGCTTTGCGTCTTGCATATCCCTCTGCCATATCTCTGATTTCTATGGAAGTCATGAGTTTAGCAGGGCAACCGACCGAAAGCAGTGCGTCCTGAAGTGCAAGGCCGTTCATAACCGTCGCGAGCATGCCCATGTAGTCCGCTGTAGGCTGGTCGATATTGCCACCTGTACGTCCGCGGAAGAAGTTTCCTCCTCCGACTACCACGCCGACTTCCACTCCGGCTTCCTTGATCTCTTTAATCTGTCTTGCGACTTTTTCAAGTTCAACATCATTGACGCCGAACTTGTCAGATCCTGCCAGCGCTTCTCCGCTGACCTTGATAAGAACTCTTTTATATTTAATAGCCATTCAGTATATTCCTCATAAAAAATTATCCGCAGATTTGCTCTGAATAATTCAGAACTTACATCCGCGGATAATTGTAACATTTTTGTGCTCTTATCTCTATAGATAATCTATTTGGCAGGCTCTTCTTTTTTCTCGATTTTACGAATCTCCTTGGTGCGAATTTCCTCGCAGATATCCGAGATGAAATCGCCGAGAGCTTTGACGCCTTCGTCACCGAGATATCTGGATCTTACGGATACCTTGCCCTCTTCGGCTTCCTTTGCACCGATTACGAGCATGTAAGGGACTTTCTCCATCTGAGCCTTACGCACTTTGTATCCGATTCTCTCGCCGCTGCCGTCGATTGTCACATCTACGCCGTTCTTTCTGAGCTCCTTGCGAACCTCTTCGGCATAATCCGTAACATTGTCTGAAATAGGCAGTATTCTGACCTGTTCAGGGCAAAGCCATGTAGGGAGATTGCCGGCGTATTTCTCGATCATCCAAGCGAGCGTACGCTCATAGCAACCAATCGATGTTCTGTGGATGATGAACGGACGCTTTTTCTGTCCGTCCTTATCGATGAAATACATATCATAGCGCTCAGCCAGTACGGTATCGAGCTGAATTGTAATCATCGTATCTTCTTTACCGTAGACGTTCTTGGCCTGAATGTCGAGCTTAGGTCCGTAGAACGCAGCCTCACCCGTTGCCTCGGTGAAATCGATGCCGATCTCGTTGAGAACATCTCTGATGAAGCCTTCGTTGTACTCCCATTCCTCAGCGGTACCGAGGTAATCATCGGCATGCTCAGGATCCCATTTGGAAAGACGGTATGTCACGTCCTCTTCGAGTCCGAGAGTGGTCAGGCAGTATTTGGCAAGCTCTACGCAGCCCTTGAACTCATCCTTGATCTGTTCAGGCGTGCATACGAGGTGTCCCTCTGAAATGGTGAACTGGCGAACTCTCGTAAGTCCGTGCATCTCACCTGCCTGCTCGTTACGGAAGAGAGTCGAGGTTTCTCCCATCCTGTACGGAAGATCCCTGTAGCTCTTCTGGCGAGCCTTATATACATAGTACTGGAACGGGCATGTCATCGGGCGAAGCGCCATTACATCGGCATCTTCGTCATTTTCGATGAGGTTAAGATCCTGCACTCCGCTAATCTCGTGAGAGCGGTCCTCTGCCGCCATAAGTTCCTCGAGATTGTCATATCCGAGCAGGAACATGCCGTCTTTATAGTGATACCAGTGATCCGAAATCTTATAAAGAGTGGACTTGGCCATGAGCGGAGTTCTGGTGCGTACGTAACCCCAGTCGTACTCCTCGAGGTCCTCAATCCATCTCTGCATCTTCTGTATGATCTTCGTGCCCTTAGGCATGAAGAGCGGAAGTCCCTGACCGATTACATCGACTGTTGTAAAGAGATCCATCTCGCGGCCG
>CADAJM010000094.1 GCA_902788245.1 uncultured Eubacteriales bacterium
CGTCATCCGCATGGAGGCAAGCGTTGATGAGCTTATCGATTCGACAGGAAACACTCTGAAAGCTCTCATAGAGAAGACCCCAGGCAAGCCTCTGGCATTCCACCTTGTACACTGCGGTGGCCGCCGTGCAGGTATCGGTGACAGGATCGATGAAGTTGCTGTTCAGCTTAAGGAAGCAGCAGGCGGAGTTCCGTTCATTACAGAGTTCACTTTCGGTGAGTATGGATTCGAGAAGGACGACTGCAATACTACAGGCGGTCTGATGCTCTCATTCACGGCGTTTTATGAATAAATAACTCGGGCAATAGATATAAGGAGGAAACAGCCATGAAAATGTTGATCGGCGGCAAGGCGGCAGATGCTGCAGACGGCAAGACTATAGACGTAATCAATCCGGCAACAGGTAAACTGGTAGATACCATTCCGGCGGCTACAGCTGAAGACGTAGCGAAAGCAGTCGCATGCGCCAAGGAAGCTCAGAAAGAATGGGCAAAGGTCCCTGTATATGAGCGCGTCGAGGTCATGTATAAGTTCATTGAACTCGTTGAAAGAGACAAAGAGGATCTTGCCCGTACGCTTTCTGATGAGACAGGCAAGTGCATCACGGAGGCGCGAGCTGAGATAGGCAACATCCCTATCGCTTTCAAGGCATTCTCTGAAAGAGCAAAGCACTTTTACGGTCACACCATTCCGGAGGGAATGGAAGCGGGACAGGACAAAAACATCCTGATCATCAGGAAAGAGCCTCTTGGAGTCGTTGCTGCGATAATCCCGTTCAACTTCCCTTGCGACCTGTTTGACCAGAAAGTAGCGCCGGCGCTTCTGACAGGAAACGCCTGCATCGTGAAGCCTTCGACTGATAATCCGCTCACTCTCTGCAAGCTTTCGCACCTCATGAATGAGGCGGGAGTCACACCGGGCGCGATCGGGATCGTGACTGGACGCGGGCCTGTTGTCGGTACGGAGCTTTCAAAGAATCCGGACGTACATCTGGTTACTCTAACAGGTTCTACAGAAGTAGGTATCGAGACTGCCGGCTATTGCGCACAGAACCTCACACATGTGGCTCTTGAGCTCGGCGGAAACGACGCATTTATCGTTATGGATGATGCCGATGTTGATCTGGCTACAGACGAGCTGATCTGGGGCCGCATGTACAACACCGGACAGGTGTGCTGCGCTTCAAAGAGATTCCTGGTACACAGATCACGCGTAGAGGAATTCACAGCCAAGGCCATTGAGAAGATCAGTAAGATCAACCGCGCTGATCCGGCTACGGACGAAGCAGAGATGGGCTGCCTTATCAGCGAGAAGGCGGCCATCAAGGTGGAAGAGCAGGTAAACAAAACAGTTGAACAGGGCGGAAAGATCCTGCTGGGCGGCAAGCGCAACGGCGCTTTCTATGACCCTACTGTCATCGGTGACGTTCCTAAGAATGCAGACGTAGCGATAGATATGGAGATATTCGGACCTGTAGTTCCGATCATAGCTTTTGATACCGAAGAAGAGGCTGTTGAGATAGCAAACCGCTCTGTCTTCGGACTTTGCGGATGCGTGTTCACAAAGGATATGAAGAGAGCTGCGAGAATTGCCAACGCTCTGGAGTGCGGCGGTGCGGTCATCAATGGAGCCAGCTTCTTCAGGAGCTTCGAGATGCCGTTTGGAGGATACAAGCATTCAGGTATAGGCACGGAAGGAGTATTCAGCACATTTGATGAAATGACACATACCAAGTCTATCGTACTGAAGAACGTGCTCTGATACATCTTTAATATAGTAATCCACTATACAATGAAGCTGCCTCAGGCTGCAATGCAGTCTGAAGGCAGTTTTTTCACTTCTCGTTATATATCAAAATGAAACTAAAATGGATGGTGCAGCGTCCTCCTTTCTGCCAATAAATGGTTAACAATTGATTGCACTTTGTAATCAGGGGCGTGAAAGCCAGTTACTGCAAGGGCTTCAAAACGGTCAAGTCGTTCGCCCCCCAAATAGTGAGAGATTAGCGAGATTCCTCTCTTCGGTTTTATGTGAATCGCAAAAGGATGCGATCAAGATCGCCCTCTATAGTATATAATCGTATATATAAAGAAAGAATTGATTGTTGATCATAGGTAATATTGAAGGACTAAGGTCTGCATTAATTACGGGTTTTGAGAAATCGCCCAAGAGGTGTGAGAGAAAATGAATGATCCTGCGTGATCCGCAGCATTTATGAACGGGCCTTTCCCAAAGAAGCGCTATAAACGGAGTTTTTGGCAGATGAAGAATATTGGGTGATGCCACGAAAACAATCTTCAACTCTCGTTATACATCAAAACGAGACTAAATCGTATACAACGCATTTGCAACCCGTGGAGGAAAAAGAGGCATATTTAGGGGCTGATATTTTTTCTACAAGCTGTAGCCCGATGATTGCAAGGGGTTGAAAATCGCGAATCTCGCCATCAGCTCCACGAAGTAAGACCAGCTATAAAGTTGGTCTTATTTTTATGAGTTCACTAACGCAATGCCCAATATGTTCTACATGATGGACATTGCGATAACATTGCAAATGCCGTAATGTTATCGTAATGTTATTGCAATGTTCCGTAATGTTTGATACCATCTTTTCAAATAGCACGGAGGTGTCGAAATGCACATTAATGAACTGTACTCTGATGTAATAGCTGAAGATCTGAATTATGAGTATAAAGCTGTTTTGAATCCTGATAATCCTGTCAAATGGGCTAAAACAATAGTCGGATATGCAAATGGCACAGGCGGAGTGATGTTTGTCGGGGTCTCAAACAGCGGAGAGGCTTTTGGTCTAAGTCTTGATGAAATTGATAAAGCGAAGAACTTGATAGCGTTGATCAATGATCGACACATTTTTCCGCACGCAAGAGTTCAATATATGATGCGTAGGTGGACGTTGATGCTGAAAAATTTGTTTTAGCCGTAAAGGTTCTGCAAGCTGATTCAATAGTCAGATATCGCGAGGGTGATTTCAACGAAACGGTGTATACAAAGGGTGATGGATACACTGCCGCGGCCACACCGGAGGAAATCATTGCTTTACATAAAAGGAAACATGGTATAGATAATGAAACGACCGATATCAAGTACGACGAGAGCAGTTGGAAAGAGTATGTCAAACTGTGCTGTGATTACAGATCAGATAGATCGGCTCCGACGATAAAGGAGTTGCAGAATGAGGAGATAGTATCAAAAGATGGTTTTGTAAAATCCGGATTCAATATGTTTTCGGATGAATATGAAGGTGATGACTCGCTTATTTGCTGTCGCTTATGGAAGGACAAGCAGAAAACAGGAGTGGTCTTGGATCAGGGCAGATATAAGGGTTCTTTAGCAAGAGTTTTTCAAGATGCATTAAGTTTCACAGAAAGAAATACAAAGACGGGTTGGGAAAAGGTCGAGACAGGAGGCCGGAGTGAAATACGCGCTTATCCGAAAGAAGCAATACGTGAGGCCCTTGTAAACGCAATTGCCCATAGGGATTATTCAATTGCCGGTACACAAATCGATATCGATATTTATTGCGACAGAATTGAGATTGTATCCCCGGGATCATGGTTGCTTCCGAGGAGCTATGAAGAGTATCCATTGGGATCCATTCCATCAATCAGGAGAAATACTATCATAGCGGCATGCCTGGATGTAGCAAATCTTATGGAGCGCGGTGGAACAGGCTTTCAGACGATGATTGAGAGTTATAAAGACAGCAAAGACAGCTTACAGCCGGTAGTCTCAATTTATCCTGGGTTTCTTAGTCTGTGCTTATATGACCGACTTTACAGTGAAGAGGAATCTGTAGTTGCAGAAACTGGCGTAACAGATAAAGAAAAGATAGTACAAGTATTAAAATCAGATGGACCAAAATCGGTAAAAGAGCTGCAATCATATACTAAATATAGCAGCAGGAGCCAGTTCCTGACAGAAGTGATCAATCCGCTGATTGAATCCGGAGTTATATTCAGAGACGGGAAACCCAAGTCGCCAACGGCTCTTATAAAACTCAAATAATGCGTAGTGCGTAAATTATATAGAATGCGAGCAAGGTGATGCACATGGCTGACTATAGCAAAATAAAGTGGAAAGAATTATTTGCAGCAAGGATACTGAGCCGCGGATATGACTATTATCTGGAGGGAAACGTATGGAACCTCCACAGTAAAGACGGAGAAATTTCTGCAACTGTAGCAGGGACCGAAGATTATTGTGTGACAATTACACTGTCTGACGGGAAAATCACAGATATGGTTTGTGACTGCCCATATGCTGCAGATGGCAATTATTGCAAGCATGAGGCAGCTGTGTTATATGCCTTGACCGATGAATCAGACGGCATAGAAGCGGGAGCCTGCGAGGAGCAAGAAATCGACGATGAGCACACGGATAACGGTCATGCCCAAAATGATGAGCAGAATATAAAAACTTCCTGGCTCAGTAAGATTGAAGCTGAACGAGAAGAACTGAAGCAGTACCTTTCCTGTATGTCTGAAGATGAAATGCGGGATATGCTGTACCAGCTTGCGTGTAATGATGAATCTCTCAGAAACAGGATCGCGGCAATGTATTCGAATGAGATTGATGAGGAACTGATCCTGAAGATGAGAAAAATGGTAGACAATATAGAATATGAACACAGCGACAGATCTGGATTTATCGACTGGAGACATGCATCGGACTTTATTAGCGACCTGATCGAGTTCCTTTTCGACAATGTAAAGCCGCTGATTGACAGGGGGATGTTGGAAGAGGCTTTTGAGTTGACATGCTATGTGTTTCTCACTATCGGCAACGCTGAGATCGATGATGATGGAGATATAGCTATCGGAGCCGGTGAGTGCTGTGAGTTCTGGAAGGAGATAGTACAAAAGGCATCAGATGTGCAGCAGGAGCGTATGTTTGATTGGTTCAGCAGTCATATAGGTAATGGCAGTGTCTATGATTATATGGAGGACTATCTGGAAGACTTTCGCATGACCGGGTTCCACTCGAAACGGCTATTAAACAGGCGGCTTGAAGAACTCGATGAGATCATCAGCAAAGAGGTGGAAGAATACAGGAATAACAGAGACAGCTGGATAACATATAGGCTCATCAAGAATCTCGACAATAGGATCGAGACTATGGTGGAGCTAGAGGTGCCACGAGCAGAAATGCTCTCTTACATGGAAAAATACACGTTTCTTCCGAAGATTCTTATCAGATATGCTGAAGCTGTCTATGAAGCCCGCGACCCTGACTATGCTATTGGGCTACTTCAGAAAGGTAAGATAAGAGATGCAGACAACTCTTCTGCAGTCAGTGCTTACAGCCGCAAGCTGATAGAGTTCTACGCCTCGCAGGATATGAAGAGTGAGCTGATTGAAGAATTGTCATTTCAGGTGATGCACTGTTATCAGAAAGAACTCAATTATATAAACCGATTAAAGGGAGTTATATCTGAAGAAAAATGGCAGATCATACGGGAAGACATTCTTGATTCGGAGTCATGCAGAACAGTCAGGCTAGATCTCATGCAAGAAGAAAAGCTATATGACAGGCTTATGAAAGAGATACTCGCGTCCGGGAGCATCAGTACGCTTGAACGATATGAGAAAGATCTCAGATCCGGGCATTCACGCGAGATAAGAGATATGTACGCAGAGTATGTCCGGGATGTGGTTGGGAACACATCTAACAGAAAACAGTATCGTTATCTGGTCGCTGACTTACGAAAAATACGTCGATATGATGGTGGTAAGGAACTGGCAGCATCTATAGCTGCATCATGGAAACAAGAGTATAAGCGACGCTCGGCGCTTATGGACGAGCTCAGGAAAGCAGGATTCTAATGCAATAAAACCCATAAAATTATGGGATGAAATGCCAAATGCCGACAGCTTTGGTGGGCAGATACTGGTATTCTTACATAAACGAAGGTATTGTTGATAACATAACAATATTGTATACAATCATTTTTTGCAAATATGGGATTTTGCAAGAAACGAATGGGTTTTTCAGAAATGAAGTCTCGTGAGGCTTGCAATTACTGAGATTCAGATT
>CADAJM010000095.1:0-6043 GCA_902788245.1 uncultured Eubacteriales bacterium
GGATCATATTCGGTTCCGCAGGAATTCGTAGCCATGGTCAACCAGTACGGCGGCAACATGCCTGATGCTATCGGCATTCCGGAAGAGCAGCTGAGAAAAGCAGCTCAGTCCGCAGTATGCAAGATCAACATCGACTCGGATATCAGACTTGCCATGACAGCTAACATCAGAAAGTACATGGCAGAGCATCCTGATCACTTCGATCCGAGACAGTACCTCAAACCTGCACGTCAGGCTGTTAAAGATATGGTCGCTCGCAAGATCGTAAACGTTCTCGGCAGCGATAATAAAATCTAAAAAGACGAGCGCGCAAGGGGCAGTTCACGGCGGCTGCGAAGCACGAAGCCGGGATGCCCCGCCAGCAGCGAGTCTCTCGAAGGAGAAAGAATTGGCACATACTATAGAACTTAGGAAGGTCTCAAAATATTATGCCGGCGAAGACACCGTCAGCATGGGATTTTCCAGAATAGATTTAAATCTCGACATAGGCGAGTTCGTTGCAATAACAGGTGAGAGTGGATCCGGTAAATCCACTCTCCTTAACGTTATCAGCGGACTCGATACCTATGAAGAAGGAGAAATGTTCGTATGCGGTGAAGACACCACCGCATACGGCACCGAGGATTACGAGAATTATCGTAAAACCTACATAGGCAACATATTCCAGGACTTCAACCTCATCAACAGCTACAGCGTCTACCAGAATATAGAGGCTGTAATGCTGCTCTCCGGTAAAAAGAAGAGAGAGTGCAAGGAGAGAATCCTGGAACTTATTGATTTGGTCGGACTTTCGGAATACAGGAGGACCAAGGTGTCCAGGCTGTCCGGAGGTCAGAAACAGAGGGTTGCCATCGCAAGAGCCCTGGCCAAGGACGCACCTATAATCGTTGCGGACGAGCCTACGGGAAATCTCGACAGCGCATCTGCCGAGAGTGTAATGGAGACGCTGAGCAAGGTCTCGGGTGACAAGCTCGTCGTAATAGTTACTCACAACTATGAGCAGGCAGAGCCTTATGTGACGCGCAAGCTCACTCTCCACGACGGTAAGATAATAGAGGATAAAAAGATCAGAGCCACGGGAGCGGATGTGGAAGAACTCGGATACGGCGAACTTCCGACCACTCTTGTAATGGATGAAGAAGGAGCGCCTAGAGAGGGCAGGGCTGCAAGAGCAGAGGCGGCCAAGAGAAAAGGCAACAGAGTCGTAAGGACAGAGACTCAGGCTCCGAGAAAGATGAGAAAGTCATCCGAACTCAGGCTCGGTCTCAGAAATACATTTAATCTGCCCGCTAAATTCATACTTCTCTTCATAGTTTATTTCTTCGTATCGACTGCGGTCCTGAGCCAGTACGCCACGACCATCAACAGTCTGCACGAGGGAGAACTACTCGGATCCAATCCGTATTTCATTAATTCGAGTTCCGACAGAATCATCGTCAAGAAAAATGACGAGAGTCAGTTTACGGAAGATGACTTCAATAAAATTGCAGGCACCCCGAATATCAGAGAGATAGTAAAGAACGACCTCGCTGTTGACAGCGGAGTCAGTTTCACGCTGTCCGATACGTATGTCGAGGGCCCGGTAATGCCGCTCGACCAGGTGAGCGAGGCGGATATCACATACGGTCACATGCCGAGTGATGATTACGAGGTGGTAATCAAGACGGACTCCGCAAGCGACATCATGATGAACATATCCGACGACGGGAGCGAGTTCATTGGCAAAAAGGCCATACTTCAGGACATGAGCCAGATGCAGACCTACGAATTCGACAAGGACATCATAGTTTCGGGCATTATCGTCGATGACGAGGCCGAGCAAAGCGACGATGAATTCTCGATGTACGGCTATTCAACCATCTATGCGGGAGATATAGTTTGCAACGACCTACTCGTGGCGATGATGGCCAATTCATCAAAATCAGAACTGAACTTTGCCGGCACGAAGATTGAGGGCGAGTATGAGAGATCCATATACTCATCATCAAAAGTGCCTAAGGGCAAAGTATATATACTCGAAGACCAGTCATATTACTACAAAGACCAAAAGGCCAAGGACAAAGACATGAGCCTCAAGGTCAGCAACAGATTCTTTGAATCCACTGCGAAGTACAAAATCGCCGAGATTATAACCGATAAGAACATCACGAATTTGCTCGGCATAGACAAAGAAGAATACGACATGTTCTACAACTGCGTATTCATAAATGATAAAGATTTCAAGGAGCTTTTCGACAAAGGCTTCTTCCAGATAAGTGCATATATGGAGAATGAAACGGACTCCGAGGAGACACTCAAAGCCTTGAACGACATGGGTTATACGACTCTTGCCATCAAGGACTCCCTGACGGATATGACGGGCGGATTCAATGTCGTAATCCAGCTCATGACATACGGCAGGCTGCTTGTCGAGTTCATAATTCTGTTCTTCATAGCATATGCAGTTATAAAACTCATCATGAGATCGAGGAATTCATACTATTCGACTCTCAGGATACTCGGTGCCACCAAGGCCAATACCGACAACATCCTCAGGGTTGAACTCATACTTATGATGATAATAGCTTACGCCGTGGACATGGTATTTGTGGTCCTGGTCAAAAAGGGAATCATAAACATTAAGAGCATCACCAAACTGCTCTACTTCCTGACCCCGTTTGACTACGTAATGCTGGCACTTGGCCTGCTTGCGATGTCCCTGCTTATAGCCAACAGGTACTCCAGGAGCATATTCACCAGGAGTGCCATGAAGGCGTTCAGAGAGGGGGCGTAAGGCATGATTACACTGGATAGAGTCAATAAATATTACAACAAAGGCAAAGCCAATCAGATTCACGTAATCGACAACACCTCCATGACGCTTCCTGATCGCGGCATAGTGTGCTTGCTCGGACCTTCGGGCTGCGGCAAAACCACGCTTCTTAACGCTATAGGCGGACTCGACAGCGTTAATTCAGGTAAGATCAAAATCGACAACCAGCTGATTACGAGATTTTCGACCGGCAGGATAGATACTATACGTAATGCCAGAATCGGATATATTTTCCAGAACTTCAACCTTCTGGACGACCGCACGGTATTCGAAAACGTAGCTATCGCTCTTCGAATGATAGGCATCAAAGATAACAAAGTTATCAACAACAGAGTCAGATACTGCCTCGAAAAGGTCGGCATCGACCAGTACAGAAACCGTCTGACGAGTGCGCTCTCCGGCGGACAGAGGCAGAGGGTTGCCATAGCAAGAGCCATAGTCAAGAACCCGCGCATCATAATCGCGGACGAGCCTACGGGCAACCTCGACAGCGCCAACACCCTCGAGATCATGAACATCATCAAGACCATCTCGAAGGACAGGCTGGTCATACTCGTTACGCACGAAAGACATATAGCCGAATTCTACTCAGATCACGTAGCTGAGATGAAGGACGGCAAAATCATCAAAGCGTATAACAATGACTCGTCGAGATATCTTGATTATCAGCTTGAGAACAAAATCTACCTCAAAGATATGCCTGTTAAGACGGACTTCAGGGACGAAGACCTGTCGGTTAAGGTATACAGCGATGAGGAGAGGGATACCAATATCAAGCTCGTCATCAGAGGAAACAATCTCTACATCGATACGGGCGGAGCATTCAACATAGTGGATGAGTCGGCCAATATCGAGATGATCGACGACCACTACACCGCGATGGATGAGAGCTATTTCGAAGAGAATACCTTCGATTACGGAGCTTATCTGCCTGCCAAGTACAAGGCCAGGTACACATCCATCTACAAACTCACCAATATGCTGAGCAGTGGTTGGCGCACGGTCAGCAATTTCAAGAAAGTTAAGAAATTCCTGATGGCAGGATTCGTATTTGCCGCAATGTTTACCTTCCTCGCGGTGAGTAACGTTCTCGGAATTCTCGACGTAAAACCTATGGACTACAGAACGACCAGCGGCAATTACGTCACAATTTCAAATCCGGAGAAGAACAAAGGCCTGCTTGATGTCGTAAACGGACTTGATTCCGTAGAGTATGTGGTGCCGGGAGATACCAAAAAAGGCATAACGCTTCCTCTCGACGACTATCTGCAGACGACAACGGCATCGGAGGAACTTTCGATATCGCTCGCCGAGACCAAGGTGATTAAAAATGAGCAGCTTATATACGGAAACATGCCGCGTGAAGAGCACGAGGTATTGCTTGATAAGGCCGTAATAGATGACTTCCTGAGAGAGGGACTCGGCAATGCCGTAGGACTCAACACCATGGAGGAGTTCATAGGCCGCAAGCTCAAAGTTCCTAATCTCGAGGATTACGTAATATGCGGAATCACGGATACCGAGTCTCCGTCTCTCTATGTGGACGAGAGCCAGATTATGTACCTGGTTGCATATGCCAATGCTCCTGAGGATGAGTTCTCATATACGGGAGATGAGGGCGAAGACGAGGATATCATCAGTTCCGGCAAGGTCAGGGATATAGACCTCGCGACCAACAACATCAAAGTTAAAAAAGGCAATAAGCCAAAGGCTATATACGAAACCCTCATAAGTGCAGAGCATGAAGAGGAAATCGCCATTGGTAAGTCTTTGAACACCAAGGTCGCAGGCCGCAAACTCAAGGTAGTCGGATATTATACATCGGACAGCGCAGATGACGATACATACTACGTTCATCACGATACCATAGATGCTGATTACATAATGAAGCAAAAGAGTTTCACCGCATATGCGGAGAACCCTCGTCAGCTTAAATCGATACTCGATCAGGAGAAACTCTCTTCGAAGATCAACGACACCAGGGATAAGAGTCTGTTCATACATCAGAGAAAAGACCAGCTCACATCCGCACTGGTCGTTGCAGGCATCATCATGCTGATATCTCTCATCGAGATGTTCCTGATGCTGAGATCATCATTCCTGTCAAGGATTAAAGAAGTTGGTACATTAAGGGCTATTGGACTGAAGAAAAAAGATATTTACAGGATGTTCACAGGTGAGATTCTCGTAATTACGCTTCTCACCGCCATCCCGGGTATTCTCATCATGTACTATCTGCTGACGCAGGTGGTCAAGATTACGGAATATATCGAGGGACAATACCTGATCAATCCTGTAGTGGCGGGCATAGCGCTTGCCATAGTGGTTGTGTTCAATCTGGTAGCAGGACTTATTCCGGTATTCATTACGATGAGAAAGACGCCTGCACAGATATTGGCACGTACGGATATTTAAGAGGAGTATTATGGAAAGACAGCCGATTTATACTGAATTATCAAACTGCAGGGACTGCTACAAATGCGTCAGAAACTGCCCTGTAAAGGCGATTCAGATCAAGGACGCACACGCCGAAATCATACATGACAGATGCATGTTTTGCGGCACCTGCGTAAATGAATGCCCTAACGGAGTAAAGCAACTTCGTAACGACGTGGACAAAGCCGTCATGGCGCTTATGTCAAACAGAAAGGTCATCGTATCGCTGGCGCCGGCATATGTATCTGAGTTTCAGGGTCTCGGAGACAATTTCGTAAGAGCCCTGTACAAACTCGGCTTTGATGCTGTATCCGAGACTGCAATAGGCGCATCTCTTGTCACCGAGGCACTGGACATGTATATGGACGAGCACGGAAAAGCTCCGTTTATATCCACCGCATGTCCGTCTGTGGTGCAGCTGGTAAGGAAGTACTATCCCGAAAGCGTAGATAAACTCGCACCTGTGCCGTCGCCGCTTCAGACGCACAGCGCATACCTCAGGCGCCTGTACGGAGACGATATAACTATCGTGTTTATCGGACCTTGCATAGCCAAGAAGGTAGAAGCTGATGAACATCCGGGATATCCGGATATCGCGCTGACCTTCCGAGAAGTCGAGACCTGGCTTGAGGAGGAGAACATCAGGCTTGAGGACATAGACACGGGTATAGCCGTGGACTTCGTTCCGGCAAAGGCCGGAAGATCCGCAATCTATCCTATCGAAAACGGGCAGATTGAGACCTCACGCCTTTGGAAGAACCGCTTTATTGAGCAGTCGGCACTGTCGGTATCCGG
>CADAJM010000095.1:6060-11633 GCA_902788245.1 uncultured Eubacteriales bacterium
CACCGAGAGTTATCTCGTCACTCTCCGGATCCCATACAGACGATTTCCTCGAGGCTCTTTCCTGCGACGGAGGCTGCATCAACGGGCCGGGAACAACAAAGATAGACTCCGCGGTTATCAGAAAGAAAGCTGTCGCCAAGCACGTATTTGAGAGATTATCAGACCCCGACATATTTGAAGGCGACAAGGAATTTGCCAAGGAAGTATACGAAAAAGGTTACGGAATCCTTAAAGCAGCTCAGCCGACCAAGGCTACGGTAATAGCCAGCGACCATACTGAAGAGGAGATTAAGGCCGCTCTTGCCAAACTCGGCAAGACCACTCCTGAGGATGAGCTCAATTGCGGAGGATGCGGATATGCGACATGCCGCGATATGGCCAAGGCGCTTCTCGACGGACTCTCAGAGACGGAGATGTGCGTCACCAAGATGAGAAAAGACGCAGAGAGCAAAGTAGACATACTTCTCTCCACTATTCCGCACGGCGTAGTAATAGTAGATAAAGAACTCAAAATTGCGGACTGCAACAAGAAATTCATCGATATATTCGAGGAATTCCCTGAGGGCTTCCTCGATGCCGACGGACTTCGCTCGTTCAGAGGCACTCCTGTCGGGACCTTCGTGCCTTTTGATGAGAAATTCAGAGAGCAGTTCTTCATGACAAAGCCGACTCAGTACAGGTTTAAACATGAAGGTAAGATAATGAGAGTTACTTTCTTCCTCGTTGAGAGCAAGGAACTACTCGGCGCCATGTTCGAGGACATCACTACACCGACGGTCAGAAGAGAGGCCGTGGTCGGAAAAGCCGAGGAGGTAATCACCAAGTCGCTCAACACGGTTCAGCAGATAGCATGCCTACTCGGAGAGAATGCTGCCGAGACAGAGATAGTGCTTAATTCCATCATAGAGGAGTTCAACGTACATTCTGAAGGCGAAGGCGACAGCGGACTGATCGAAGAACACGATAACGACGAAGAAGAGGCCGGAGGTGCAGATAATGATGAATGATATTTGCATCGATATCGACTATTCGCAGATATATAAACACGGCCAAAATATAGGCGGAGATGTGTTCCTACTGGACAGGGACAAGGGAAGTAATATCATCACGGCCACGCTGTCCGACGGACTCGGTAGCGGGGTAAAGGCCAATGTGCTCGCTTCCATAACATCCCATATGGCTAACAAAATGTCTTTCTCTCCTATGGATCTCGGCCATTCGGCTGCGATCATAATGGATACGCTTCCGGTAGACAAGGAGAAGGGCATAAGCTATTCGACATTTACCATCGCAAGGATAGTATTTGCGAGCGACAAATCATTCATAGATGTGGAACTCGTGGAATATGACAATCCCGAGAGCCTGAGGTTCAGGGGATCTGAGCCTATAGAATGGGAAAAGACCAAGACAAGGCTTCACAGAAAAGCAGCCGTAAAGGATGAGGTGATTTACGCATCTTCATTCAATATGGAACTCGGAGACCGCCTGATTTTCTTTAGCGACGGCATAGCGCAGGCAGGGGTTTCCCTCGGAGAGATTCCGGTAAAAAGACCGAGCCGTCCTCAGTACTACGGCGGAGCAAGCAAAGAGAGCGTGTCATCGAACGCGGTCGCAGCCGCAGTTGCAGCAGCCGCTGCCGAAGCAGAAAAGCCTAAGGAATGGGGAGTGGACAATGTACGCGAGTTTGTCGCAAAACTTCTCAAAGAAAGGCCTGACATCGACTCAAGAGCGCTTTCGAGAGCAATAGTCAGTGAGGCTTACAAACACGACAACTATAAATCAAACGACGATATCACCTGCGCGGTCGTGGCGGTCAGAAGACCTAAGAGAACCCTGATAGTCACGGGCGCACCGAGAAATAAATCCTCGGACAAGAGGCTCGGAGAGATAGTCGCGAATTACGATGGCAACACCATAGTCTGCGGAGGTACGACAGCCAAGATCATCGCCAGAGAGCTCGGCAAAGACGTAAAGGCCGACAGAAGTCCGAGCGGAAATCTGCCGCCGGCAGCGATAATCGAGGGCGTTACCCTCACGACAGAGGGCATGCTGACTTTGACTGAGGTTGCCGAGAGACTGGATAACAGGACGCTTCTTAAGAATATGCCTGAGGATGCGGCCAAGAGGATAATCAATATACTCAGGGAGTCGGATCAGATAGAATTCATAGTCGGAACCAAGATAAACGACGAGACAGATGACCCGACCACGGCTGCCAAGATAGGAGTCAGGTTCCCGGTTGTGGATAAAATATCGACCGCACTTGAGCGCAAGTATTTTAAAGAAGTGGAAGTTATGTACTATTAAGTGCTATACTTCATGAATAATAACGATAATGGGAAATTGAAGACGGAGGCATTATATGGCATTTGCAACAGCTGAAGAATATAAAACCATGGCGGGAAACTTCATCCATGACATCATCGATGAAGATTTGAAGACCGGCAAACACAGTGAAATTATCACGAGATTTCCGCCGGAACCAAACGGCTATCTCCACATAGGACACGCCAAATCCCTGTGCCTGAATTTCGGTACCGCCCTCAAATACGGCGGCAGATGCAATCTGAGATATGACGATACAAACCCTGTCAAAGAGGACATCGAGTTCGTAAAGTCCATCGAAAATGACGTTAACTGGCTCGGATTCCAGTGGGATGAGAAACTCTGGGCGTCAGACTATTTCGATACCATGTACGAAGCTGCTGTAGAACTGATCAAGCAGGGCAAAGCTTTCGTATGCGAACTCACACCTGATCAGATCAGGGAATACAGAGGCACGCTTACGACTCCGGGCAAAGAAAGCCCTTACAGAGACAGACCGATTGAGGAAAACCTGGAGCTCTTCGAGAAGATGAGAGCCGGAGAATTCAAAGATGGAGAAGTCTGTCTCAGAGCCAAGATAGATATGGCCTCCCCTAACATCAACATGAGAGACCCTGTTATCTACAGGGTAGTTCACGAGGCGCACCACAATACCGGAGACAAATGGTGCATCTATCCTATGTACGATTTCGCACATCCTATCGAGGATGCAATCGAGGGCATCACGCACTCCATCTGCACACTGGAGTTTGAGGACCACAGACCTCTCTACGACTGGGTAGTGAGAGAAGTAGGTTTCTGGCCGAATCCACCGCGTCAGATCGAGTTTGCTCCTCTTAATATTACGACCATGCTCATGAGCAAGAGGTTCATCAAGAGACTCGTCGATGAAGGAAAGGTCGAAGGATGGGACGATCCGAGACTCTGCACCTTGGCAGGAGTAAGGAGAAGAGGCTATACGCCTGAAGCAATCCGTAAGTTCTGCAACGACATCGGAGTTACCAAGGCCGATACGATGATAGACATCGCACAGCTCGAGCAGTGCGTCAGAGAGGACCTGCAGCTTAAGGTTCCTGCAATTAACGTCGTCAAGAACCCTATCAAGGTAATCATCGACAACTATCCTGAAGGTCAGACCGAGATGTGCACGGTTGAGAATAACAGCAAAGTGCCTGAGATGGGCAACCGTGAGATTCCGTTCGGCAGAGAACTCTGGGTGGACGGAGACGACTTCATGGAAGTTCCGGCCAAGAAGTATTTCAGACTCTTCCCGGGCAACGAAGTCAGATTCAAGGGCGCATATTTCATCACATGCAACGAAGTTGAGAAAGATGCAGACGGCAATATCGTCGCACTGCACTGCACATACGATCCTGAGACACACAGCGGCTCCGGCTTCGAAGGCCGCAAGGTCAAGGGAACAATCCACTTCGTAGAAGCGTCGACTGCGGTCAAGATCAAAATCCGCGAGTACGGCTACCTCATGAAGGATAACGAAGAAACCGGAGAGCAGGAATTCGATCCTGAGTCCCTTGTTGAAACCTGGGGATATGCCGAGCCGTCGGTTAAGGACGTCAAGGCCGGAGAGAGATTCCAGTTCTTCCGCAAAGGATACTATATCGCAGACTCTGAGCTGACGACTGACAACGAAAAAGTCTTCAACAGCATCGTCGGCCTCAAGAGCAGCTGGAAATAAATATGAAGTGACTGCGGATGCGAGACTTCGAGGCGAATCGTGACAGCTGCACCGGCGTAGCGACGGACGAGCGGTTGGCGCTGCGAAGCTGAAGCTTCATCTAATCAAAAAGAAGTTCAGATGAGAGCGGCCCCGCAAGACCGAGCGCAGCAAGGATGCAATGTCCGATTCGGTGAGCGTCGAGCAGATCGCAGACACTTTATATTTTAAAAAGAGGTAACGCTATAGGAAAACTACTTGAAGCGATTTTGAATTTTTCACAGAGCTATCCTGAACTCGCCGTGGGCATAACCACCGTGTTCAGGTGGCTTTTTGTTGTGCTCGCAGCGTACATTCTGCTGATTTCGATAGTCTCGCTGCTCACCACGAGAGCGACGCCTGAAATTTGGGGCTACTACATGGTCGACGGAGGAGGCAGCTTTCCTATTACTCATTGGGAGAACGTGATAGGACGGTCCAAGTCTGCGGACCTCAATATTCCGCTGGCTACGGTATCAAACAACCATGCCATACTGAGCCGCTATGACGATGAGAAATGGACGCTGAAAGACCTGGGCTCACATAACGGCAGTTTCGTAAACGGCAGGCAGCTCGACCCGAGCAAGCGTTACCTCATAGGGCCGGGAGACGAAATTGTGATGGGCGGTGTCTATTCGACGGTGACTCCTCCGAGCCTTGAGGAGACACATAATAACGAAGTTATGAGGCGCATGGACAAAGAACCGGTGGCGCCGTGGAAAATTTTGCTTGCCATCACTCTTTTCCAGGCCATGACCATAGTGCAGCTCGTGCTCGGAATGGGAGAGGAGATAACGGTATCTGCCATAGCTTCGATTGCCATACTTTCCGGAGTTATGTGGGGATATGTCACTTTCTTTAAGGCTATGGGACGTAAGGGATTTGAGATGGAGATGATAGCTTTTTTCATGTCCACCATCAATCTCGCAGTCACCACATCTTTCGATCCGAGCAATACACTTAAGGAACTCGTGGCCATACTCCTCGGAGTCGGCCTTATGGTATTCATGTGCATATATCTGAGAGATCTCGACAGGACCAGGAGGCTCAGACCGATACTCCTGATCCTTGCCATTGTCGCACTGTTTATAAACCTCGTATTTGGTAGGGCTCAATTCGGAGCCACCAACTGGGTTGCCATCGGAAATCTCATGATGCAGCCGTCCGAGATCGTAAAGGTCGCTTTCATAGTCATCGGTGCCGGCACTCTTGAGGAACTCTATGACAAGAGAAATACCATCATGTATGCGCTATTCTCTCTTTATTGCCTGGGCTGCCTGGCTCTGATGAACGACTTCGGAACGGCCCTCATATTCTTTGCGACATATCTCGTGGTGTCATTTCTGAGGAGCGGAGATTTCTCGAGACTAATGCTTACGGGCGTAGGAGCGGGAGCCATGGGGCTGATGGTGCTCAAGTTCAAACCTCATGTTGCGGCGAGATTCGCCACATGGGGGCATGTCTGGGATCCGGAGATAATGGATGCCGGCGGCTACCAGCAGACGAGAACCATGTCGTTCGGCGCGGGCGGGGG
>CADAJM010000096.1 GCA_902788245.1 uncultured Eubacteriales bacterium
CACAAACTCATGGGCGTTATCAAGGACGAGCTGCTCGAGATTAAAGAGAAATGGGCTGATCCGCGCCGCACCAAGATCGTAGCGGACGAGGGAGAACTCGATGAAGAGGCGCTCATCGATGAAGAGGATGTCGCGATTACGCTGACTCACCTCGGATACGTCAAGAGAGTGCCGGCAGATACATACAAGGCGCAGAGGCGCGGCGGCAAGGGCATAGTCGGCCTGACGACACGCGAAAGCGACTTCGTCAGAGACCTGATTATCACGAGCACGCACGACTACCTCATGTTCTTCACGGACATGGGCCGCGTATACAAGATCAAGGCATACGAGATTCCGGAAGCATCCAGGACAGCCAAGGGCACACCGGTTATCAACTTCCTCAATCTCAATTCGACAGAGCGCGTGACCGCGATGATTCCTATCCGCGAGTTCAGCGCCAACGAATGCCTCGTGATGGTAACGCGCCAGGGTACGATCAAGAAGACGCCGCTTAGTGAGTTCGACACGAACCGCAAGACCGGCCTCATCGCAATCACCCTCAAGGAAGGCGACAAACTCATCTCGGTTGCCCAGGCGACAGGCGAGGAGAACGTACTCGTAGTCACCAAGAAGGGTAAGGCGATCGCATTCTCCGAGAAGGACGTAAGACCTATGGGCCGCAACGCCGGCGGAGTCAGAGCGATACTGCTCGACAAGGACGACGAAGTCGTATCCATGGAGCTCGACATCGATCAGCAGAGGAAGATGCTCGTAATCACGGAGAACGGATTCGGAAAGAGAACGCCGCTTCCTGAGTACAGGCTCCAGGCCAGAGGCGGTAAGGGAGTTGCCACATATGACAAGACCAAGTTCGGCAAGACTGGATTGCTCGTCGGAGCGACCATCGTAAATGACGAGGACGAGGTCATGGTCATCAACTCCAACGGAGTCATCATCAGAATCCGCGCAAACGAAGTTTCCACTTCGGGACGTACGACGCAGGGAGTCAAGATCATGAAGGTCGAAAAGGACAACCACATCGTATCGTTTGCCAAGGTCATCGATGAGGACAGCGCCGAGAAGGCGGTCGAAGCGAAGAAGACTAAGCCGGAGAACCCGAACGTCGGATCCGACGGCAACGAACAGCTGACACTGACAGACGAGGCGTAGCATAAGTCAATATCATAAAAGATAATTACGACAGGGCGTCTGCAAAACAGGCGCCCTGCTGTACAACGGAGAAACAGTAATGAAATTTGTAATTCAGAGAGTCAGCCGTGCATCAGTGACGGTGGACGGTGAAGTAATAGGAAAGATTAACAGAGGCTATATGGTGCTCATCGGAGTTTGCGATGCGGACGATGAAGCTGTAGCAGACAAGATGGTCGATAAGATGATTAAACTTCGCATCAACGAAGATGCGGAGGGCAAGACCAATCTGTCGCTTGCCGATGTAGACGGAGGACTGCTCCTCATCTCGCAGTTCACTCTTTACGCGAACTGCAAAAAGGGCAACCGCCCGTCGTTTATCGAGGCAGGAAGCCCGGATCATGCAAACGCACTTTATGAATACATAATCGCACGCTGCAAAGAACAGGTGCCGGTGGTGGAAAAAGGCAGCTTCGGAGCCGAGATGGAAGTCGAGCTCGTCAACGACGGCCCGTTTACCATACTGCTCGACTCAGAGACGCTCTAATCAGATGTAATTCAAATTGTAAAAAGGCCCGCTGAAATACGCGGACCTTTGATATAATAATCAAAACTGAGATTTGAATAATTGTAAATAGTTGGTAAATAATTGAGAAAACAAAACTTGATAAGAAAGGAAATTCGGTTATGAAAATTCTACTTACCGGCGGGGCCGGATATATCGGGTCACACACGGCGGTGGCCCTGCTGGACGCAGGGCACGCTGTTGCGGTGCTGGACAACTACAGCAACAGCTCGCCGGAGGCGATCCGCCGTGTCGAACAGATCACCGGCAAATCCGTAAATCTGTACGAGGCAGATGCGGCAGACAAATCTGTCGTAATGGACATCCTGAAAAAGGAGATGCCCGACTGCATCATCCACTTTGCGGGACTCAAGGCAGTAGGCGAGTCCGTTGAAAAACCTGTGGAGTATTACAGAAACAATATAGATACGACTCTGACCCTGCTCGAGTGCATGAAAGAGCTCGGACTCAAAAACTTCGTGTTCTCGAGCTCGGCCACAGTATACGGAGACGACCACAAACCGCCGTTTACTGAAGAGATGACCAAGGGCGCTTGCACCAATCCGTACGGCTGGACCAAATGGATGCAGGAACAGATGCTGACAGACGCGGCGCTTGCAAGCGAGAAAGGATCTGACTGGAAAGAGCCGCTCTCAGTCGTTCTCCTCAGATACTTCAACCCGGTGGGCTCGCACGAGAGCGGCCTCATCGGAGAGGATCCTCAGGGCATCCCGAATAATCTCATGCCGTTTATCTCGCAGGTCGCGGTCGGCCGCCGCGATCACCTGACGGTATTCGGCGACGACTACGACACACCGGACGGCACCTGCCGCCGCGACTATATCCACGTAATGGACCTCGCAGAGGGGCACGTCAAAGCAGCTGAGTATGCGGCAGAGCACACGGGCACCGAAGTATTCAACCTCGGCACCGGAAACCCGTACAGCGTGCTGGATATGGTCAAGGCATTCGGTGCAGCCTGCGGCCACGATGTGGCTTATGAGATCGGGCCGCGCCGCGCAGGAGACATCCAGGACTCCTGGGCCAACGCAGACAAGGCCCTCAAAGTCCTCGGCTGGGAGACCAAGCGCGGCATAGATGAAATCTGCCGCGATGCCTGGAACTGGCAAAGCCACAATCCAAACGGCTACAAGTAAATCAAAATGAGAAAATGGTCCGATTTCGATAAAACCTTCGAAATAGGACCAATTTTTTCATGATTCGAGAATGACTTTTGGTCCGATTTCGAAAAAACCTTTGAAATCGGACCATTTTTCATTAAATACAAGAGAGGCTTTTGGTCCTATATTTACATAAGCAAAAAAATAGGACCAATTATTGTATGAATAGGGAAGGGCTTTTGGTCCTATATTTATATAATCTGAAAAATAGGACCAACCGCCCTTTTAATTAATGGTATGTTAATATAGCAGTGGTAAAATCCAGATACAAATTGGAGAAGTGTCCGCTAAATGAAGCGCAGAAGTGTACTCTGAATGAAGCGCAAAAATATAGGTGAAGGAAGAACAGTAGAAGGGACTTAAAATGAGATTGTTGGTAGTTGAAGATCAAAAGGATCTGAATGACATCATAGTTAGAAAGCTAGAAAGAGAAGGCTATGCGGTAGATGCCTGCTATGACGGCAACGACGCGCTCGACTATATCGCTGGCGCGGAGTACGACGGCATCATACTGGACATACTTCTGCCGGGCATGACAGGTCTTGGGGTGCTTGCCGAGATGCGAGGCAAGGGAAACTCAACACCGGTTCTCCTCCTGACAGCCCTTGGCGACGTCGAAGACAGAGTCGCCGGACTCGATGCGGGAGCCGATGACTACCTCGTCAAACCATTCGACTTCGACGAGCTTATGGCCCGCATCAGATCCATGACCAGGAGAAGCGGCAGCCATACCAGCAGCGTGATGGAACACAAAGGAATTAAGATAGACACGGCGGCTCACCTCGTCACCAGAGAAGGCGAGGAACTCGATCTTACCGCCAAAGAATACAACATACTCGTATACCTGATGCACAACGTAGGAAGAGTCATCTCCAGAGACAATCTCTCCTCGCATGTATGGAACTACGATTACGACGGAGGCTCGAATGTAATTGATGTCTATGTGCATCACCTGAGAAAGAAACTCGAAAACGGAGCCGACGGCAAGACATATGAGAGAGTCATAGAGACGGTCAAAGGCACCGGCTACATAATAAGGTAGAGAGGGACGAAGGATACAAGGCGCGTGGCCGGCAGCCATAGAACAGGCCAACGGAAAAGTGAAGGTAAAGAGCGAAGCTTCGGAAAACAGAATAGAGAAGAAAGGCATCAGATCGAGGATTTCGATAACCGCAAAGATTACCATATGGTACACACTCTTTCTCGTAATCATAGCCCTGATGCTTACGCTTGTGCTCGTCAGAGTACACGACGAAAGAATTAAAACAGCAGCCGAAAACAAACTCGTTAAAGTCGTAGAGGAAGTCAGCCATTCCATAGAGGACGACGGGGAAGACTTCATCCTGGACAAGAAGATTAAGTTCTACTACAAGGACACATATATCAGTGTATACGACTTGGATGGGGAGCTTTACACCGGAAGGCGTCCGAGGGGAATAGACGTCTTTCCTAAAATCAACATCGACGAGATTCAAGCGATAGAAGACTCGGCCGGCGGCGAATGGTTTTGCTACGACAACGTGATCGATGTCGACGGCAAAGACATGTACATAAGAGGCATGCTGAACAGCATTACGGAAACCGACAACCACCTCTTCGCGATGTCGCTGGTAACGGGAATTCTGCCGATTGTACTCATACTCGCTGCTCTCGGCGGTTATTTAATCACCAGAGGCGCGTTCGCCCCGGTAAGGGAAATCATCCGAACTACCGAAGAAATCTCGGAAGATGGAGACCTCAGCAGGAGGATACCGCTCGGCAAAAGCCGGGACGAGATTTACGAACTCTCCGAATCGTTTAACGAGATGTTCGACAGAGTCGAGGAACTGGTCGGTCGCGAGAAACAGTTCACGGCAGACGTGTCTCACGAACTTCGGACACCGCTGGCTGTTATACAGTCCCAGAGCGAATTTGCCATGGAGGACGAAACTTACGCGGCGAAGGCAGTCGGCATCATCAACCAGGAAAGCCGCAAGATGAGCGAACTAATCAGCAATCTCCTGATGATCGCCCGAAGCGACGCAGGCCGCATGGAGCCGGAGATCGAGAATGTCAATGTGAGCGAGCTCATGCATGAGATTGTCGAGATAAAGAAAGCGGCCGCCGAAGAGGCAGGTCAGAACATTGAGGCCAAGATAGAGGAAGGAATCAGCATCGAAACAGATGAGGATATGCTGGCCCGCATAATAATCAATCTCGTGGACAATGCCATCAAATACGGAAAGAGACCGGGCGGCCGGATTCTCGTAAGCGCGTATACCCGCGGCGATGGAGTCGTGTGCAGGGTCTCCGATGACGGGGACGGCATAGGCGCCAAGGACAGAGAAAGAATTTGGGAAAGGTTCTATCGCACGGACGGAGCCAGAACGAGCGGTGACTCGACGGGACTCGGGCTCGCCATAGTAGGAGCACTTGCCAAGGCACTGGATGCAGAGGCAGAGCTGCTCGAAGACGACAAATCAGAACTCGGAGGAGCGAGTTTCGAACTAAGGTTAAAAGGAAACAGAAAATGAAAGAAAAGAATCGTTACACGCTTTCATTAATTTTGGTAAGCATGATACTGCTTGCGGCAGGGCTTTTCAGTGCCTGCGCTGACAACCATCCGATAGAAGAGAGCAAGCTTCCGGATCTGGATAAGCAGCAGCAGGAGCAACAACAAGCGGAAGAGCAACAGCAACAAGAGCAGCAGGAACAGCAACAACAGCAGCAGGAGCAACAGCAGTCGCAAAACAACAGCTCCGCTTCGAACAGTTCGAGCGGAAGCTCTGGAGCTTCTTCTGGCGGCGGAAGTTCTTCAGGTGGTAGCTCGGGCGGCGAAAGCTCCGGCGGAGGGTCTGCAACAGAGCCTTTGATCTCTGAGGACGAAGCCATAAATACCATACTGGGCAAAGTGCCGGGTGCGAGCAGGAGCGATATAGTCTCATTTGGAAGAGAATATGACGACGGCCGCTGGATATACGAGGGAGAACTCAGGTACAACGGCCTCGAATACGAATTCGAAATAGACGCTCAGACAGGAAATATTCTTGAGTGGGAAATAGACGATTAAAAGACTTGTAACCTAACTGTAACCTATGGAGGAATATAACGAGCGTGTAAGTCTACATCCGCATCCTGCGGATAGCAGAGGAGACTGCCGCTTACCTGA
>CADAJM010000097.1 GCA_902788245.1 uncultured Eubacteriales bacterium
GCAAACAGCAACATCTCCAAGATCGTGGATACATTCGCACTCGTAGGTGACAAGCTCGACATCTATTCAGGCAACGACGATCAGATCGTTCCGTTCCTCTCGATGGGCGGCAAGGGAGTCATCTCGGTACTCTCCAATGTCATCCCTAAGGAGACAAGAGAGATCTGCACAAAGTTCTGGGATGGCGATGTAGCAGGTTCCGCAGCACTCCAGTGCAAGTACAATGAGCTCGTCAAGGCTCTCTTCTGCGAGGTCAACCCGATCCCGGTCAAGGAAGCTCTGGCAATGATGGGCTGGTGCGATCCTATCCTCAGATCACCGCTGTACCGCATGGAGGAGGCTAATCTTCAGAGGCTCCGCAAGGCTATGCTGGATCTGGGAATCATTCAGTAAAATAGCATAAACGGAGGAAGATAGCCTGATGAAAGTAATTGTTAACGGAATCGACGGGGCGATGGGTTCAGTCCTCGCCCGCATCATAGAGAAGACTGATGACATGGAGGTCATAGCAGGCGTCACACCGACTGGTGCTGACGGGGCTTACCTGACTATGGATGCATATCAGGGACCTGCTGACATGGTCATAGATTTTTCACATCATTCTGTGACTGCCGACCTGATGGAGTACTGCGTAAAGAGAAATCTTCCTGTTGTCGTATGTACTACCGGCCAGACTGAAGAGGAGATGGCATGCATCACCAGGGCGGCTGAGAGCATCCCGGTATTCAAGTCTGGGAACATGTCTGTCGGAGTTGCGATCACGGCCAAAGTGGTAAAGGAGATCGCTGCGAAGTTCGGTGCATGTGACATCGAGATCGTAGAAACTCATCACAATAGAAAGGTCGACGCTCCGAGCGGCACAGCACTCATGCTGGCTGACGCTGTAAGAGAGGCAAGACCTGAGCTCCACTACAATCTCGGAAGATCGGGAGACTGCAAGCGCGAGCCTGATGAGATCGGCATCAATTCAGTCAGAATGGGCAACATAGTCGGTATTCACGAGGTCATGTTCGGTACTAATACCCAGACCATCACAGTTACACACCAGGCACATGACAGGGCACTGTTTGCAGACGGTGCCGTAGCTGCCGCAAGATTCCTTGCAGGCAAACCGGCCGGCATGTACAACATGGACGATCTGGTAGCGGACTAAAAGCCGGATATCCTGAGCTTGGGGGAGCTCAGGGTGTATAAAAATGTGACAGTGGGGACGGTTCTGTTTGTCATCTTTTGCAGACAGGGCCGGAATGTGTCAGCAAGGACCGTCCCCGGTGACACACTATACGGGACAGTAATGGGATCAGAGATCAGGAATCGAAAAGGAGAATCAAAATGATAAGGGTAGGAATAGCAGGATACGGAAATATCGGAAGAGGCGTTGAGGCTGCTGTAACACAGGCGCAGGACATGGAGCTTGTAGCAGTTTTCTCAAGAAGAGACCCGGCAACAGTACAGACCGTAACAGGTGTACCGGTTGTCGCTTATGATAAGATCGGAGAATGCGCCGGTGACATCGATGTAGTAATCATCTGCGGAGGCAGCGCAACAGACCTGCCTTGGATGACGCCTGAGCTTGCAGCAAAGTTCAACGTAATAGACAGTTTTGACAACCACCATCACATACCGGAGCATTTTGCAAAGGTAGATGAAGCCGCATCTGCATCAGGCAAGGTCGGCATCATCTCCTGCGGATGGGACCCGGGATACTTCTCACTGGCAAGGATCCTCGCAGATTCGGCTCTTCCGGAAGGCGACAGCTACACATTCTGGGGACGCGGAGTCAGCCAGGGACACTCCGATGCTATCAGAAGGATCGAGGGTGTAAAGGACGCAAGACAGTACACTGTACCTGTTGAGGCTGCTCTTGAGAGCGTGAGAAATAACGAGCACCCTGAGTTCACTGCACGTCAGATGCACCTCAGAGAGTGCTGGGTAGTTGCTGAGGACGGAGCTGACAAGGCTGCCATCGAAGAGGCTATCAAGACAATGCCGGACTACTTCGAGCCATATGACACAACAGTCACCTTCATCACACAGGAAGAGCTCGAGAGAGATCACAGCGGACTTCCGCACGGCGGCAGCGTGATCAGAAGCGGACGCACAGGATTAAACAGAGAGTTCAACAACACAGTAGAGTTCACTCTCCACCTCGACTCCAATCCGTTCTTCACAGGCAGCATCCTCGTTGCAGCAGCAAGAGCTGCTTACAGGATGAACCAGGAAGGTCAGTGCGGAGCGAAGACACTCTTCGACGTACCGCCTGCATACCTGTCGCATCATACAAGAGAACAGCTGCTCGCACACATGCTTTAATATGACAATGGGGACGGTTCTGTTTGTCATCTTCTGCAGACAGAACCGGAATGCGTCAAAAAAGGACCGTCCCTTTTGACACAAAAAGATGACAATCAGAACCGTCCCCACTGTCACAAAAAGGTGAAAACATGCTATACAACAATCTTACAGTAAACGAAAAAGGGCATCTGGCAATCGGCGGCCTGGACGCGGTCGAGCTTGCTGCTGAATACGGCACACCGCTCTACGTCCTCGACGAGGATGTGATCCGCGCTAACTGCAGGACATACGTCAATGCCATGCATGAATACTTTGGACCGGAATCTGCTCCGCTTTTCGCGAGCAAAGCCCTGTGCTTCAAGGGCATATACCCGGTGGTTCAGTCTGAGGGGATGTGCGTTGATGTCGTTTCACCGGGAGAGATATTTACAGCAGTCGCTGCAGGTTTTCCTGCATCGAAAATGTTTTTCCACGGCACCAACAAAACAGACGCAGATATCGAATACGGTGTCTCACAGGGGATAGGATATTTTGTAGTCGACAATCTGAATGAACTGGAAGTCCTCAATAAAGTCGCCTCAGAGCAGGGGGTCATTCAAAATGTGCTTCTGAGGCTGACTTGTGGACTTGATCCGCACACACTTGAAGCAATCAATACGGGCAAAGTCGATTCGCAGTTCGGCGTTCCGATCGATACGGGTCAGGCGGATGAATTCGTGCGCACGGCTCTTTCGTGTGAGTACATAGAGGTCGCGGGATTCCACAGCCACGTTGGATCGCAGATATTCGAAAGCGATTCGTTTAACCGCCAGGCGGAGATACTCATAGAATATGCAGCCCGCATGAATAAAGAGACGGGCTTTGAGCTTAAGGCTTTGAACATCGGCGGCGGACTCGGTGTGCGCTATACGGAAAAGGATCCGCTGCTGGACATCCCGGGCAGGATTGCCGAGATTGCGGAGCATCTCAAAGGAGCATGCGAAAAATGCGATATGGACATGCCTGCAGTCTTCATGGAGCCGGGCAGAAGCGTAGTCGCAAATGCCGGAGTGACGCTCTATACGACCGGAGGAACCAAAGAGGTCAAAGGATATCGCAACTATGTGACCATAGACGGCGGCATGACGGATAATCCGAGATTTGCCCTGTATAAAGCGGAGTATACCGTGCTGAACGCATCGAGAATGGGTGAAGCAGCGGACTATGAATGCACCGTCGCGGGCAGATGCTGCGAGAGCGGTGACAGGATAGCCGAAGATATTAAGATTGCAGAGCCTGAAAGAGGTGATGTAATCGCTGTTCTTACAACAGGTGCGTACAATTATTCTATGGCTTCTAATTACAACAGGGTGCCGAGACCTGCCATGATTATGATATCGGATGGTGAGGCTAGACTTGTTGTAAGGAGAGAGTCATATGAGGATTTGATTAAAAACGAAATCTAATGTGCAATAAATCACAAGAACTTGTTGACATCACTGAGTTCTGTGAATATAATAATCGAGGTCAAAGCAGAAGTTATCCGCTTCTCGCCTTACAGACTAGCGTTGGTAGGGCCACATACATGTAAACAACACCGATGGGTGTTTCATGTCGCGGATGCTTTTGCACCCGCGATTTTTCATTAAGAAGAATCTTTCTTGCTAAATCAGAAACGGAGGGTAGAGCCATAGGCGCCAGAGACAATAAGAGGGATATGACCCAGATTAATGAGGATATCAGGGCCGACGAGGTCAGACTCATTGACGAAGAAGGTGAAATGCGCGGCATAGTCAGTCTTGACGAAGCACTCGCAATGGCAGAAGAAGCAGATTTGGATCTTGTGAATATTTCACCTAATGCAGATCCGCCGGTTTGCAAGATACTCGACTACGGTAAGTATCGCTACGAACAGCAAAAGAAAGAAAAGAACGCCAAGAAAAATCAACGCGTTACTGAAATCAAAGAGATTCGCCTCAGCGCGTCCATCGAGAACCACGACATCGAGGTTAAGGCCAAGGCCGCCAAGAAGTTCCTCACGGACGGAGACAAGGTAAAGGTATCTCTGAGATTCCGCGGAAGAGAGATGGGCTACACTCAGCTCGGATTTGATGCGATGAACAAATTTGCGGAGTTGGTTTCCGAGGTCGGAGAGATCGAAAAGGAACCAAAGATGGAAGGCCGCAGGATGAATATGTTCCTCGCCCCTAAAAAAGACAAAAAATAATTAACATACAGGAGGATTACCTAAAATGGCTAAGAACAAAATGAAGTCACACAGAGGCGCAATGAAGCGTCTGCACGTTACAGGCTCCGGCAAGGTCAAAAGAAACAAGGCTTACAAGAGCCACATTCTGACCAAGAAGACTGCAAAGAGAAAGAGAGGCCTCAGAAAGGCTACTACTCTTACAAGTGCAGATCTGAAGCGTATGCTGAGATCAATGGCTAAGTAATCAGGGAGGTGTAACAAATGGCAAGAGTAAAGAAGGGCGTAAACGCTCACAAGAGACATAAGAAAGTACTGAAGCAGGCTAAGGGTTTCTACGGCAGAAGAAAAAATACTTTCAGAGCTGCCAACCCTGCAGTTATGAGATCCCTGAGATCTGCATACGTAGGCCGCAAGAACAAGAAGAGAGAATACAGAAGACTCTGGATCGCAAGAATCAACGCTGCATCAAGAGCAAACGGACTCTCTTACAGCAAGTTCATGAACGGACTTAAGAAAGCCGGCATCGAAATCAACAGAAAGATGCTCTCAGAGATGGCTATTCACGATGCTGCCGGATTCGCTCAGCTTTGTGAGACAGCTAAGAAGGCTATGTAATGGACTATTTCGTAAGTCATTTGGGCATCATATTCGGGGGTGCATGCTTTGTAGCATTGGCCGCAGTGGCATGGTGGTACCTGACCGAAAAGAATGCCGAGCTTAAAAGGCAGAGGGCGAGGGCCAGAAAGGCAGAGGCCGAAGCCGCAAATAAAAAGACAGACGAATAATACATGCAAGCAAAAGGCTCCGGGAAACCGGAGCCTTTTACTGCGAAAAAATCTTTTAAGAAAGAACAATCAAAAGAAAAAGGTTTACTTAGTCAGCCAATTAGTCTTGGTCTTATGACACGAACATTATAGCATTTAATTGTGTAGAGAATGTCTGCCTAATGTGAAGGAATAATCACATAAGGATTATGTAGAGTCTCCGTTTTCTTGAAAAGCACCACATCTTGTGATAACATCGGTAAAGATTGTATTATATTGTTTTTAGTGGATAAAAAATGAAGAAAAGATTTTATAGAAAAATAATGTCCGCAGTGATTATTGCCACGATGATGATGGGCATGACATCATGCGGCAGCAAGATATCCGTTCCGGATGATTATAATTATGATGACCTTTCGGCATATATTAAACTTACCGACTACAAAGGAATCGAGTACACCAAGATTACCGGCGAGATTTCCGACGATGAGGTCAAGGCTAAAATCGATGAGAAGCTCGCGAGCGGTGAGACCGAGCAGATCAAAGAGGGAACCGTCGAAAAAGACAGCGTAGTTAACATCGATTACGAGGGAAGCATAGACGGAGTGAAATTCGAGGGCGGAACAGCACAGAATCAGGAACTCGACATTGCCAACAGCGCATATATTGCCGGATTTGCCGAGGCCATAGTCGGTCACAAGGTAGGAGAGACATTCGACATTAATGTGGTTTTCCCTGAGGACTATGGAAAAGAAGAACTTAACGGCAAGCCTG
>CADAJM010000098.1 GCA_902788245.1 uncultured Eubacteriales bacterium
ACTGCTTTGACAGGACTTCCGTCCCGGTCCAGGTCCACGTGATAGACGCAGCGGTAGTCGGAGGCCTGGGCTCGGGAGTCGGAGCGGGCTTGCTGCTCAGAGCAGGATCGTCGCAGGGCGGACAGGACATCATCGGGGTTTGCCTCGCCAAGACTCATCCGAATTTCAAGGTCGGAGTCATAGGCATATTTATCAGTTTGGCGATTTATACGATATGTCTCTTCCTTTATGACATACAGACGGTGCTTTACTCCATAGTGTTCTCGGTCGTCACCGGAGTCTGCATAGACAAGGTGCACACCCAGAACATCAAACAGGAGTGCATGATATTCACCAAAAAAGCCGGGCTTTCCAAACATATAATAGAGGATCTCGGCCGCGGAGTTACGGCCTGGGACGGAGAAGGCGTGTACACCGGAGAGGATACTTACGTGCTAGTTACGGTAATCTCCAAGTATGAGGAACATCACCTGAGAGAGCTCATAGCCGAGCACGATCCGCATGCGTTTATGATCATAAGCGACAACACGAGAGTTGTTGGAAATTTCGTAAAGAGGTTTACGGACTAAAAGGCGAATAAATCGCCTTTTTATGTTATACTGATTGTGTATGATTTGGTTTAAGATTTTACTGATAATTTTGGTGGCCGCACCTGTCATCGTGATAGCGTCGGTCCTCTATATACAGCTCGTCAAATATGTCAGAACCAAAAATAAAGAAGAGACAGTGAGGAGAAAATGAGAGGACTTTTTATTACGCTCGAAGGCGGCGACGGAGCGGGCAAATCCACCCAGATAAGAAACATCGAGAGCTTCTTCGATAAGAAGGGGCTCGTTGTCGTTCATACGAGAGAACCGGGCGGGACCGCCATAAGCGAGAAACTAAGAGACATATTGCTCGATGCGAAAAATCTCGAAATGAACGCAGTGACCGAGATGCTCATATATGCCGCGGCAAGAGCTCAGCATGTAAGGGAGTTCGTAGAGCCCGCACTCGAAGAGGGAAAGATAGTCGTGTGCGACAGATTCGTAGATTCGTCGATAGCATACCAGGCCTACGGGCGCGAGCTCGGAGACATGGTAGGCATAGTCAACTCGTATGCCATAGACGGAGTGATGCCGGACATCACTTTCTGGATGGACATAGATCCGAAGGAAGGAAAAGAGAGGGTCTCCAAGATGGGAGACTTCGACAGGCTCGAGATGGAGCAGCTGGACTTTCATTACAAAGTCCGAGGCGGCTACCAAGCTCTTGCAGAGCAAAATCCGGATAGGATAAAGAGGATAGATGCATCAAAAGCCGTGGATGAGATATCCCGCGACATCGAGGCCTACCTCGTAGAGCTCTGCGACAGGAAGGGGCTTTAGCGATGAGAAAGCTCAGCGAACTTGTGCAGAATATCACGGAGGGACGGAGCGGAGCCCACGCATTCATAATTGAAGGAAAGGCCGGAGAGACCAGAGACGCGTTCATAGCAGATCTCTTAAAGGAACTCGGCTGCACGGAGATAGACTCCGTGTTCATGAACATGAGCGGCAAGACGGGATATCTGAGAGACGACGTCGTACCGTTCATGGAAAGGCTCAGCATGAGCCCGTACGGCAGATATCTCGCGGGCGTGATAAATGATGCGGAACTCCTCGGAGAGATACTCCAGAACAAACTTCTGAAAACCCTCGAGGAGCCGCCGGCAAACGTACTCATATTCCTGACATCATCGAGAAGCGATGAGCTTCTCAGCACCGTGAGGTCGCGGTGCAGCCTCGTCAGGCTCGCCGAGTTTGAAGGCTACAGGGATGAAGAGGATAAGAAAGCCGACGAGGAGATGATGGCAGGAGCACTGATGCTTCTGACTCATAGCTCCGCGTTCTACGAGTTCAGGGAATTCCTGGATAAGAACATCAAAAGCCAAAGTGACGCTCTTCGCTTCATATCCATGGCTGAAGAGAGAATAAGAAAGTCGATGACGGAGGGTAAAGGCGTAAAGCTCTGCGCGGACATGATAGAAGCCGCAGAGAAAACCGCCATGGACATCACAAAGGGAATGGATAAAAACAGAGCTCTCAAAAGGCTGTACCTGGAATTGGGCAGAGGAGACAGCAAGAGAGCCTGAAATATATATTAGGAGACAGAGAAAATGGTAGAGATAGTAGGCGTCGGTTTCATGAAAGCCGGCAAAACATATTACTTCGATCCGAAGGGAGTTCAGTACGAACTCGGAGACATGGTAATAGTCGAGACAGCAAGAGGTATGGAGCTCGGGCACATACTCATTGCCAATAAAGAGATAGACGAGTCCGAACTCGTGGCCGAGCTCAAACCTATCGAGAGAAAGGCTACGAAGGAGGACCTCGACAGGTATCATAAGAATCTCGAAAAGCGCGACGACGCCATGGCGGTTTGTGCGGAAAAAATCGAGAAACACGGACTCGATATGAAACTCGTTGACGCGGATTTCATGATAGACGGAGCCAAGATAGTATTCTATTTCTCGGCAGACGGCAGAGTGGACTTCAGAGAGCTCGCCAAAGACCTCGCGGGGCATTTCCGCACCAGGATAGAACTCCGCCAGATAGGAGTCAGGGACGAGGCGAGGATGCTCGGCGGCATAGGAATTTGCGGCAGACCTCTTTGCTGCAGCAAATGGCTGAGTGATTTCCATCCGGTTTCAATCAAGATGGCCAAGCAGCAGAACCTCTCGCTCAATCCGTCCAAGATATCCGGAAGCTGCGGTAGACTCATGTGCTGCCTGAACTTCGAGGACAAGACATACAAAGAACTGAGAAAGGGCATGCCTAAGGACAACGAGAGAGTCGAGACTCCTGAGGGACTTGCCAAGGTCATCAAGGTCGACTATTTCGCAGGCAAGATCAATACCCGCGCAATAGAGATAGACCCGGAGACCGGAGAGGAAGTATTTGCCCAGGAAATCAAGGCATATACCAGGGACGAGATCAAGAGAAAAGGCAAGAAAGAAAGGCCGAATCAAAACGAGGGACCGCAGGATGCGGACGAGCCTGAAGAGACTGACGAGATCCCTGAAAACATAGGGGAAGACGAAGCACGCGAACTCGAACAACTGATGAAAGAGTTCTAGGCCTCGTTCCTTGTAAAACCAAGCATTTGCCTATATAATTGAAGGCAGAAAACTGCAATGTCTTAACGGCATACATGTAAGGAGAAAAAGGAGAGTATTTATGATTACAGTAAGTGTTGGAGGCGTTCTGGTAGGAGTACTCCTGATCGCGCTTATCGTACTGGTGGTATTCCTGATTGTACTGGTATCGAACACGACGGATACAATCAAAAAAGCCAACGCAATTCTTGACGGAGGTACGGCCGCTGCAAGCAGTGCCAAAGCCAAGGTTGACGAGATGAGCAATGCAGCAAGAGAAAGCGCCGCCAAGGTCAGCGGAACAGCAGAGCTTGGAGTTCAGCTTGCTCAGAATATTTTAAATAAAGTAATTAAATAGCATGGAATATAAGGAGATACGATTATGACTTTAACGATTAACCAAATTCTCGTGTTCTTGCTTATAGGCGTGCTAATTGCATTTTTGGTAGAGATGGGTATATTGGCCAAACACGCCATCCCGCTCATGAAAAAGAGCAAGGACCTGGTAGAGAGCAGCAATCAGGCAGTTGATGATGTAAAGAGCAGAGCTGATCATATCAGCGACAGCCTCGAAGGCGCTATCAACAGCATCACCGAGAATGCCAATCCTGCGCTCAAAGTCCTGGGCGGACTCGCCGCAGGACTTACGGCGGTCAACTCAATAAGCGCCGTCGGAAAGGGACTTTCCGTCAAGAGCGCACTCCTCGCAGGCATCGCAGGCAGCAGAAATGCCAAGAGAGCCAAAAAGGAAATCAAGAGATCCAAGAAAGCAGTCAAACAGCTTAAAAAGCAGACTAAGATTGAGAACAAAGCGCTGAAGCAGTCCGCTGCAATCGAAAAGAAAGCAGCCAGAGCCGAGCTCGCAGCAGCCAAGGCCGGAGCCAGACTCGAAAAGCGCATGCAGAGCAAGGCAGCCAAACAGGATAAGAGGCTTGCCAAAGAAGCTGCAAGAAACGACCTCAAGGCCATCAAGTACGAAAGGAAACTTGCAAGGAAACTCCGCAAGGCTCAGAAAAAAGCCGGAACGGATGAAATCTTCGCAGCGGCCGAAGAGGAATAAAAAATACAAGTTACAGGAGATAATAAATGGCAAAAATACTTGTCAATAACAGTGGCCCTCTCCACGGAGAGGTAAAGATAAGCGGAGCAAAAAACTCAGTGTTGCCGCTTTTGGCTGCTACAATTCTGACCGAAGAACTCTGCGTGATTGAGGATGTTCCCAATCTCGCAGATGTTTCTGTTATGAAGGAAATACTAAAGAAGTACGGAGCTGATATAGACGACAGCGAAAAAGGCGTCATCAAGATCAACACTCCGGAGGTCAAAACCTGTGTGGGAGACAAAGAACTCGTGCAGGAGATGAGAGCGTCCATATTCACCATGGGACCTATGCTCGCAAGGTACGGAAAGACCGTAATGCCGCTTCCGGGCGGATGCACCATAGGAAAGAGACCGATAGACCTCCACCTCAAAGGCTTCCGCGCGCTCGGAGCCAAGGTGACCGAGGACATAGAGAACGAAATGGTGACGGTGGAAGTAGGACCGGAAGGACTCACGGGAGATGCCATCTACCTCGACTTTCCGAGCGTAGGCGCGACCGAAAACATCCTGATGGCAGCGACTCTGGCCAAAGGCACGACCATAATTGAAAATGCCGCCAAGGAGCCTGAGATAATCGACCTCGCCAACCAGCTCAACAAGATGGGAGCCAAGATAAAGAGCGCAGGCACGGATATGATACGTATCGAGGGAGTCGAGAAACTCTCGGGATGCGTGCACGAAGCCATTCCTGACAGAATTGAGACGGGAACCTTCCTGCTCGCGGCCGCGATCACAAGAGGCGACATACTCATCAAAAATGCCATCCCTGGCCACGTCAGACCTATAATGGCCAAGCTCAAAGAGTGCAACGTGGACATAGACGTGAGACCTGAGGGCATATACGTGGATGCAAGAGACAGGGAACTCGTGGCCACCGACCTCAAGACGCTTCCGTATCCGGGACTTCCGACGGACATACAGTCTCCGTTCATGGCATTCCTCACTACGGTCAAAGGAAGCAGCGTGGTCAGAGAGACCGTATTCGAAAACAGATTCATGCATGTGGTTGAATTAAACCGCATGGGTGCGGATATAACGACCGAAAACAGCAGAGAGGCCAGAGTGCCGGGAGGTAAGAAACTCCACGGCGCCAAGGTAAGAGCGACAGACCTCAGGGCCGGCGCCGCAATGGTAATAGCCGGACTTGTGGCCAGCGGGACTACCGAGATAAGCGAAATATTCCATATCGAAAGGGGATATGAGGACTTCGTAGGCAAACTCAAATCTCTCGGTGCGGACATAATGCGCACGGGAGAGAACTAGCAGAGCGATCGGAGGATATCATGGCTGAGAGTCAATTTCTTACTCTACTTGCGGAGAAGTATCCGAACAGAAGAGCTGTAAGAGCCGAGATAATAAATCTCAGGGCCATACTCGCGCTTCCAAAAGCGACTGAATTTTTCCTGAGCGATATTCACGGAGAGTACGAAGCCTTCCGCCATTTCGTAAGAAGCGGCTCGGGCATGATTCGAATGAGAATAGACGAGATCTTTGGCGATCTCCTGACTGAGAGCGAGAGGGATGATCTCGCTTCTCTGATTTATAATCCGGAAGCCGAAATGGCCAGGAGGGAGAAGAGTGAGGATGACTTCGACGCATGGACAAAGGTCGCCATCAGAAGGCTTTTGATGGTTTGCCGCCTGGTATCCAACAAATATACGAGGTCCAAAGTTAAGAAACGTCTGCCTCAGGACTCGGCATATATCATGGATGAGCTCCTCTTTGCGGACAGCAACCCTGACAGGCATAAATACTACGACGAGATTATCGATTCGATTATAGAATACGAATC
>CADAJM010000099.1 GCA_902788245.1 uncultured Eubacteriales bacterium
CTGATCGGCACGCAGATGATCGTGAAGGGACATGATTTCCCGGGAGTCACGCTGATGGGAATCCTGGCGGCTGATCTGTCGCTGAATATCCCGGACTACAGATCAACCGAGCGGACTTTCCAGCTCATTACACAGGTGGCCGGAAGAGCCGGAAGAACGGGAGGAAACAGCAGGGTTCTGATACAGACTTACGAACCCGAAAGCGATGTGATAGGCGAAGCCGCAAAAGGAGACTACGATACATTTTATGAATCGGAAATTCTTCACAGAGGCTTGATGAATTATCCGCCGTATACTGATATAATCTCTGTCGGCTTTGCATCTGACTCAGAAGAGATCTCTATGTCATATGCCGAGAGTTTCAGAAAGAGGCTTACAGAACTCAAAGATGCGCCCGAAAACGCACAAATACTGAAAGTCAGGTTGGCTGAAAGGCGCACCGACGACAAGGCGAGGGCGGTATTTGTCATAAAAGCGCCTCAGGGAAGCAGGGCCGGATACATAAACGAATACATGGAATATCGCGACCGCATGATAGAATCAAAAGCGGACTGCTTTATAGAAATAGACGTAAATCCGTACGGGATTACTTAATTCAGATTTAAGGAAGTGACACTATAATGGCAATAAGAAACATAACAGTAAGAGGCGATGAAATCCTCACCAAGAAATGCAAACCCGTCAAAGAGATAACTCCTCACATCAAAGAGGTGATGGAGGATATGGTCGAGACCATGAAGAACGCTGACGGAGTCGGAATCGCCGCGCCTCAGATAGGCATCATGAAAAGATTCTTCATAGCCATGCCTCATGTCGATTCGGAAGATGAGGAGCTGAGAGATAAGATTTATTACATGATAAATCCGGAGATTACATACAAAGAGGGCACGCAGGATTCGAGCGAAGGCTGCCTTTCGGTTCCGGGTTACATGGGACTTGTGGAGAGACCGCAAAAGATTAAGATAAAAGCTCAGGACCTCGACGGCGTAGAGCACGAGTATGAGTTTGAGGACTTTGCCGCTACCGTATTCTGTCATGAATACGATCATCTGGATGGAATACTTTATCCGGATGTGGCCAAAGAGATGATGACATCAGAGGAATACGCGGAGAGACTCGAGGCTCTTAAAGCCGAACACGAAGACGGAGAAGATGCATGAAGATAGTATTTATGGGGACGCCGGAACTTGCGGCTGCATCCCTCAATGCATTAATAGAAGCAGGACATGACATTCCCATGGTGGTGACCCAGCCGGACAGAAGAGGTAACAGAAACAAAATGATACTCTCTCCTGTCAAAGAGATTGCTCTCGAACACGGAATAGAAGTATTGCAACCATACAGGCTCAAGAAAGAGCCCGAAGCGGTTGAGAAAATCGCTGCCATAGAGCCGGATATGATAGTCGTCGCTGCATTCGGACAGATCATCCCGAAATCCGTGCTGAATATTCCGAAATACGGATGCATCAATGTGCACGGGTCGATACTGCCGAAACTAAGAGGTGCATCGCCAATGCACGCGGCTATACTCGAAGGACTGGACGAGTCAGGAATAACCATCATGCGCATGGATGAGGGGCTTGATACCGGAGACATGATAAGCAAGGTATCCTGCGATATCCGCGGCAAGGACATCAACGAAGTAAGTGAGATACTTGGAAATGCGGGCGCAAAGCTCTTAGTCGACACTCTCCCGAGTATTGAAAACGGCACTGCTGTATATGAAAAACAGGACGACAACCTTGCGACTTATGCTAAAATGATAGCAAAGGAAGACGGCCTGACGGATTTCGACGAGCCGGCCGATGTGATTGAACGCAAGATAAGGGCATATATATCCTGGCCTACTTGCTACAGCTACCTGGACGGAGATCAGGTTAAGTTCTACAGAGCCGAAGCTCTCATGGATGCTGAGCCTACCGGAGAGCCGGGGACTATAGCTGAGACAGGAAAAGATTATTACGATATAAACTGCAGCGAGGGTTTGCTCAGAGTTTATGAGCAACAACTCGCGGGTAAAAAGAGAATGGGCGCCGGCGACTTCATGCGCGGCCGCAGACTCGAAGTCGGCGACAGATTCAGAAAGGACTGAGAAATGTATTACTACTACGATTATTCATGGATAGTGCTTCTGCCTGCCATACTGTTTACTTTTGTATGTCAGGGTAAAATAAACAGCGCGTACAGAAAGTATTCGCAGGTCAGAAACAGCACGGGCATCACAGGAGCTGAGGCAGCAAGAACCATGATGGATGCAAACGGATTATCCGGAGTCGCTATAAATGTTCTTAATGCAGGCAATCAGCTTACCAATTACTACGATCCGAGAAACAAGAGCTTGAATCTTTCAAAAGAAGTTTACGCTTCAAGCTCGGTCGCATCCGTGTGCATAGCCTGCCACGAAGTAGGACATGCAATTCAGGACGTTCAGCACTACGCACCGCTGGTATTCAGAAACGGCATAGTGCCGGCTGTAAATCTCACACAGATGGCATCGTGGCCGCTGATTTTCATCGGACTTCTGCTTTCCGTTAGTTCGCCATACGGCAGCATGTTGTTCCTGATCGGAGTAGGATGCTTCCTCTTCGTAATTCTCTTCCATCTTGTAACGCTGCCTGTTGAATTTAACGCATCCAACAGAGCGCTCGAACAGATGAGAGTGTTGCATCTTGTAAACGAAGAAGACTACATAGGTTCGAGAGAGGTACTGAGAGCCGCTGCCATGACATACGTTGCAGCACTCGCAACAGCAGTCGCAAGTTTGCTCAGAGTTCTCTTAATTGCAGGCAGGAGGAACTAGGACACAATGAACAGGGATTGGCTTGCGGTATTTGAATCTCTTAAGGATGTATATACCGACGGGGCATATTCCAATATGGCAATAGGCGAAGCCCTCTTTCATCACAAAGGATGCAAAGAGAGCTTTGTTCGTAATTATGCAAAAGGCGTATTGAGGGACACGATACGCCTCGATTACTTCATAGATAAACTGGCATCAAAAGGAATCGATAAGATAAAGTCCAGACCTCTCATTATTCTCAGGATGGGAATCTACGCTATAGAAAGTCTCGGAAGCGTACCCGATCACGCCGCCGTAAATGAATCCGTCAATCTGGCAAGAAAAGTCGCGCGCGGATCAGAGGGATTTGTAAACGGCATGCTCAGATCCTATCTGAGAGAAAAGGATAATCTTCAAATACCTGCGGACAGAGATGATTTATTATATTCCGTTAATCCGGCTATTATTTCGCTTTTGAGAGGACAATACGGAGAAGAGGCAGATGGTATCCTCAAAGCGTTAAACGAGCCTCAGAGGACGATTATTCGAGTAAACAGACTGCGTGTGGACAGGGGAGATGTAATAGACAGTCTGAATGCAATGGGAATAGAGGCTGAAGCTTCGAATGAGTCGCCAAATGCCATAGAAGCAAGCGGGAGCGGTATAGTCTCATCGGATATGTATAAAGCGGGGATGATTTCCATGCAAAGTCTTTCATCGATGATTGCTATTGAGGCATTGAAGCCATCCATAGGAAGCAGAGTTCTGGATATGTGTGCAGCACCCGGAGGGAAGTCGGCATATATGGCGGAACTTATGGATGACGAGGGAGACATAACAGCATGCGATATACATGATCACCGACTTGAATTGATTAATAAGACTCAGGAGAGATTAGGGCTCAGCATTATCAGAACACTCAAATCCGACGGAACCGTCAGCAATCCAAAGATGGAAGACAGCTTTGATTTCGTACTTGCAGATGTTCCGTGCTCGGGGCTCGGAGTGATGAGCAGTAAACCGGAGATTGCATTCAGAAGCAATCCGGAAAGCTATGCAGAATTGACAGATATCCAAAAATCCATACTCAGGAATGCTGTTTTTTACGCAAAGCCGGGCGGACGAATCGAGTATTCGACGTGCACCTTAAACAAGGATGAAAATGAGAAAGTCATTGAAAGCATAATGGCTGAGAGTGCATACAGTTTACTCAGTGTTATTGAAATGAAGACTTTAATGCCATATAATAGCAAGGTGGGATTCTTTTATTGCATACTTGAAAAGAATTCATGGGACTGACAGAAACACACTAACGGAGACATTCTTATATGAACATAGGTTATTTGACAGACAGAGGCAGGAGAAGACCGACTAACGAAGATTCACTGAGAGTAGTGGAAGACCTTAACTTCTTCATGCTCGCAGACGGCGTAGGCGGCAACAGATCCGGAGAGATTGCAAGTGAACAGGCACTTGATTCACTTGAGAAATTCCTCCGCCATAATCCACAGGAACCTCTCAGCTCAAGAGAAGACATTTTCAGATATTTCAGAGCGGCAGTTAATTATGTAAATCATTTCATCATCAAACTCTCGGAGTCACAGCCGCAGTATGCCGGCATGGCCACAACACTTGCATTTGCATATGTGAGAGATGATGTTATGTACGTTGCAAACGTAGGTGACAGCCGCGTATATCTCATACACGACGGTATGATTCAGCAGATTACCGACGACCACACCTATGTTAACGACCTCGTGAAAATGGGCGCTATATCCAAGGACGAGGCGCATGTACATGCGCGCAAGAACGTAATCACCAGAGCTATAGGAGCCAATGCCAACAACGAACCGGACTGCTTCAGCGTACCGGTAAGAAAAGGCGACAGGATACTCCTTTGCAGTGACGGATTATACGATGAAGTTGACGACGAGACCATCCTCAGCACAATCAGCAGATTTGATGATATGCAGGCATGTGCCGAAGACCTCGTAGCCATGGCCAACGAAAACGGCGGAAATGACAATGTATCCGTTATCTGCGTCGATCTGATGGAGGGATAGAATGGCCAGCAGAGTACTATCCGGACGTTACGAATTACTTGAGAAAATCGGCGACGGCGGTATGGCCGTTGTATATAAGGGAAGGGATAAACTTCTCAATAGATTTATTGCGGTTAAAATTCTGAGACCTGAGTTCACCAAAGATGCGACATTCGTAGAGAACTTCAAGAGAGAGTCCCAGGCAGCCGCAGGTCTTTCGCATCCGAATATTGTAGGTGTTTACGACGTAGGAAGAGAAGGAAATATCAACTACATCGTAATGGAACTCATAGACGGACAGACCTTAAACAAAATCATCGAAGAAGAAGCACCTATGGATTACAAAAAAGTAATCGACATTTCCAAGCAGGTGGCTTCAGCTCTTCGCGTCGCTCACAAGAATAAAATCATTCACAGAGACGTAAAACCTCACAACATTATGATAACATCCGACGGCGTTGTTAAACTTGCGGACTTCGGTATCGCACGTGCCGTCAATGACACAACTCTTTCGACCGGCAGCAAGATCGTAGGATCTGTCCATTATTTCTCGCCTGAACAGGCCAGAGGTAATTATGTCGATGAGAGGTCAGATATCTATTCGCTCGGTATCGTTATGTATGAGATGCTGACAGGCAAAGTTCCGTTTGACGGAGAAAACCCTGTTACCGTTGCACTCAAACATATTAACGAGGAAATCGTTCCGCCGAGAGAACTTGAGCCGGGCATCCCGCCTGCACTCGAGCGCTGCGTAATGAAAGCCACGAATAAATATCAGACCAAGAGATATGCAAGTGCAGACGAACTCATACAGGAACTCGACAATATCTCATTTGTTACGGATGTTGTCGGTACATCGATTTTCGAATCTTCCGACATAGTTGAGAAGAGAAACAAGAGAAGAGATGAGTTCAAGAAAGCCGTAGACGACGAAGTCAGAGCAAGAGAGGAAAAGCTCAAACCGGCTAGGAAGAGAAAGAGAATCATAGCTGCTTTAGTAGCGATTCTGCTTTTGGCAGGCGCCGGAGTATTCGCTGCCTGGAAGATGGGTACTTTCTCAGCCACCAAGCCTGCGCCGGATCTCATGGATAAAACACTCGAAGAAGCCATGAGAATAGCGCAGGATGAAGGCTTCAAGATTAAGCAAGGCAAAGAAGTATACTCT
>CADAJM010000100.1 GCA_902788245.1 uncultured Eubacteriales bacterium
CGCTCGCAAGCCACTGCATGTGTGACATTGATGAGAATTTCGCGAGCAAGGTTGAACCGGGCGACATAATGGTCGGAGGATGGAATTTCGGCTGCGGTTCATCACGTGAACATGCGCCTGTCTCGATACAGGCCAGCGGAGTATCCTGCGTAATCGCCGCGAGCTTTGCACGCATATTCTACAGGAATGCAATCAACATCGGTTTCCCGATACTCGAGTGCCCGGAGGCCTCAGAGGCCATCAATGCAGGAGACACAGTGTCTGTAGATACAAGCACGGGAGTAATTAAGGATGAAACGACTGGGGAGAGCTTTCAGGCTAAGCCTTTCCCTGAATTCATACAAAACATAATCGAAAGCGGCGGATTGCTGCCGTATTTGAAAAACAAGTAAGGATAAAGAGATGAAATATAAGATTGCACTGGTGCCGGGAGACGGCATAGGACCTGAGATAATTGCGGACGCAAGGGAAGTGCTCGAAAAGACAGCGGAGAAATTCGGGCATTACTTCGAGTTTAATGAATATGATGCCGGAGGATCCGCAATAGATAAACACGGAGTGCCGCTGCCTCAAGAGACAATAGACGGATGCCTTGAATCAGACTCTGTGCTGCTTGGCGCGGTAGGCGGGCCGAAATGGGACGGTATGCCGGGAGATTTAAGACCCGAAAAGGCAATTCTCGGACTCAGAAAAGAGCTCGGCCTTTATACCAATCTCAGGCCGGCTAAGATACAACCTGCTTTAAAGGATGCATGCGTGCTCAGGCCGGATATCGCAGAGCGAGGCTTCGATATCATGATAGTCCGCGAACTCACCGGCGGCATATATTTCGGAGAGCGCGGCAGAAACGAAGCCGGAGACAGTGCATACGATACCGAAAGATACAGCGCATACGAAATAGAGAGAAATGCCAGAAATGCGTTTGAAATAGCCAGAAAAAGAAAAGGACATGTAACGAGCGTAGAAAAATCCAATGTGCTCGAGAGTTCGAGGCTATGGAAAGAGACAGTGCACAAATTGCACGAGAGCGAGTACCCTGATGTAATACTCGACGACATGTATGTAGATAATGCCGCAATGCAGATAGTGAGAGAACCGTCGTTCTTTGATGTAATAGTCACATCCAATATGTTCGGAGACATACTCTCAGATGAGGCATCACAGGTTACGGGATCAATCGGACTACTGGCCTCAGCTTCACTCGGAGACAGCAAGCGCGGACTGTATGAGCCTATTCACGGCTCCGCTCCGGACATAGCAGGCACGGGACTTGCAAATCCGATTGCTGCTATTCTCTCCGCTGCGATGATGCTCAGATATTCATTTGATCTCGCTGATGAAGCAGATTGCATAGAAAATGCAGTTAATAAGGTTCTCGAAGCGGGATGGAGAACCAAGGACATAGCAGCGCCGGGGGCTGAAAAATGGCTTACGGGCAGCGAGATGAAGGAAAAGATACTCGCCGAGATATAGAGAAAAGAGGATATGATGACAGAATCTGAATTTGTATTCTATGCAGATCCTGAACAATGCGAATTCAAAGTTTACAGTGACTGGGAACTCACCATGGGTTCATTGGAAGACGAGGAAATCGGCAGATTGCCGTCGCGCCTTGTTTCCTTTGCAACTGAATTCGGCCTTTCGGGAGATATATGGAAGCAGTGGATAGCATACTTGATAATCTCTGACGAGAATCCGTTCAGCCTCGCATGTGAGAGGAGAAAGATTGCCGATGATGCCGGCATGATAAAGCTCTCCGCGGGAGATTTCGAAAGGATATATGAGCTCTTTAGCGACGGGCTTGATTGTTTCGGAAAAGATATACAAACGCTGTTTGGAGCTTATAAAGCGCCGTATGAATCCGAAAGAATTAATCCGAGCGGAACAAAGATAAAGGAACTGTCGGATAAACTCGCAGAGTCCGGAAACCCATCTGAATTTGCTCAAATCGTCAGAAACTACTATGAGGAAAACGGATGCGGCATATACGGTCTCTACAGGGCGTTCAGACTTGAAGGAGAGGAAGGCTGTTTGGATATACTCCCGATTGCCGACTCGGAAGATGTCATACTCTCGGATCTTGTCGGATACGAAGAACAGAAAGAAGCATTGGTGACCAATACGGAAGCCTTTCTGAAAGGATTGCCTGCAAACAACGTGCTTCTCTACGGAGACAGCGGCACCGGCAAATCCACGAGCATACATGCACTCATAAGAGAGTATTACTCGAGCGGACTGAGGATGATAGATTTGCCTAAATCTGACAGGAATAGACTGCCGGAGCTTCTGCCTGAGATTAAGAAACGCAATTACAAATTCATCATTTTTATGGACGACCTCTCGTTCGAAGAAGATGAGAGCGAGTACAAGGAACTGAAGGCTATGCTTGAAGGCGCTCTTGAGTCACGCGAGGAAAACGTTCTGATCTATGCCACTTCAAACCGAAGACATCTGGTCAGAGAAGTGTGGAAGGACAGAAACGATATAGAGCACGATCAGGATGTACACCGCTCAGACACTATGGAAGAAAAGCTCTCACTTGCCGGTAGATTCGGTGTTACAATCTACTACGGCAAACCTGACTACAAGGAATTTATGAACATAGTCACCGTCCTTGCAGAGAGAGAGGGACTGGATATAAGCGAGTCTGAGCTTGCCGATGAGGCCAGGAAGTGGTCTCTGAGACAGGGCAGCACATCGGGACGTACGGCAAGCCAGCTAATTAAATGGCTTAAAGGAAGATAAAGAAGAAGGGATAAACAGTAATGGCAAAGGGAAACAAACTATCGCTCGATAAGGTGTATCAGGCGTCATTCACATTAAAGGAAGTTGCAAGAAAGACGGACTTGATATATTCACCGCATTTCAGCGGCAAGAATCAGGTCTATCTGAAGACCGAAAATCTGCAGGTAACCGGAAGTTTTAAACTCAGAGGTGCATATTATAAAATCAGCACTCTGAGTGACGAGGAAAAGAAAGCCGGCATAGTCGCATGCAGCGCGGGCAACCACGCACAGGGCGTGTCGCTTGCGGCAGAAAGAATGGGCATCAAAGCCACCATCTGCATGCCGGACGGAGCTCCTATAAGCAAAGTTCAGGCAACTAAGTCGTATGGCGCTGATGTAGAGCTCGTCAAAGGAACTTATGATGATGCTCATGCGTTTGCCGCAAAACTCTGCGAGGAGAGAAATGCCACGTTCATTCATCCTTTCGATGATCCTGACGTAATCGCAGGCCAGGGAACGATAGGACTTGAGATACTCGAGCAACTTGACAATGTCGATGCGATAGTTGTGCCGATAGGCGGCGGCGGGCTGGTATCCGGAGTAGCGTATACCGCAAAGAAATTAAAACCGGGAATTAAAATATACGGCGTTCAGGCCAAGGAAGCGGCCAGTATGGCAGACAGCCTTAAGCAGGATGAACAGATAACTCTATCGACTGTTAAAACATTTGCTGACGGAATTGCCGTAAAGCATCCGGGAGATCTCACATTCGAACTCATTAAGAAATACGTTGACGAAGTCGTTACCGTTACTGAGGACGAGATAGCAGCAGCAATTCTAGCGCTTATCGAGAAACAGAAACTCATAGCAGAGGGAGCCGGTGCCGTCGCAGTTGCAGCCGTAATGTTCGATAAGATTCCTATCGAAGGAAAGAACGTGGTATGCCTGGTATCCGGCGGAAACATCGACGTAAATATTCTGTCCAGAGTAATCACCAGAGGGCTTGTTACAAGCGGCAGAAATGCATCACTGCAGATAGCACTCGAGGATAAGCCGGGACAGCTCGTGGATGTTTCGAGCATAATAGCAAGCTGCGGAGCCAATGTAATCGGAGTACACTACGGCCACTCGGATGCGAATACCGCGGTTACAAGCTGCGTGCTGACACTTGAAATCGAGACGAGAGATTTCGAACAGATCGAAGAAATCCGCAAGACCCTGAGCGACAGGGGATTTAAACTGGTATAAGAAGGAGACAGGAAGAAAATGGGATTCAATTATTCAATAACGAAAACTTCAACACCTAAGGAAAAACCGGACGAGAAACATCTGGGTTTCGGAAAGTACTATACGGATCATATGTTCATGATGGACTACGATGAGGAGAACGGATGGCACAACGGCCGCGTAGTTCCTTACGGCAATATCAGTCTGGATCCGGCAGCATGTACGCTTCATTATGCTCAGATGTCATTTGAAGGACTTAAGGCATACAGAAGACCGGACGGCAAAGTCAATCTTTTCAGACCGGATATGAATGCAAAGAGACTCGTTAAGTCGAACGAGAGACTTTGCATACCTCCGATTGACGAAGACATGTTTATCGAAGCCGTAAAACTCATCGTTGCAATGGATGAGGACTGGGTTCCGAGTGAGCCGGGCACATCGCTTTATATTCGCCCGTTCATAATCTCGCCTGAGGTGAGCATGGCGGTTCATCCTGCAAAGGAGTACACATTCATAATTATCCTGACTCCGGTTGCGGCATATTATGAGGCCAATAATGACGGTCTTACGGCAAGCCATATCTGGGTCGAGGAAGAATTCATCAGAGCTGCTGTGGGCGGCACGGGATTTGCCAAATGCGGAGGAAACTACTCCTGCGGCATGATAGCTTCCACAGAGGCACAGAAACAGGGATATGATGAGGTGCTCTGGCTCGATGCCAAAGAACACAAATACGTAGAGGAAGTCGGAACTTCAAATGCTTTCTTCCTGATCGGAGATACAGTTGTTACGTCTTCACTTACCGGTTCCATACTTCCGGGAGTGACCAGAGACAGCTGCATACAACTACTCAAGAAGTGGGGATACAAGGTTGAAGAGAGACGCCTCCCGCTCGAAGAAGTTCTGGAGGCTGCCAAGACGGGAGAACTCAAAGAGGCATGGGCTACGGGGACGGCATGCGTGGTTTCACCTATAGGAGTACTCAGGTTCAGAGGAGAAGATCATCCTATCAACGGAGATAAGGTCGGAGAACTCAGCCAGAGACTCTACGACGCAATTTACGGCATGCAGACAGGTATCGTAGAGCCTGAAATGGACGGTTGGGTAATCACACTGTAAATAATAACGTATTCAAAGATATCGACCTCAATTATTACCGAGAGCTACTCGGATATAGTGCTGGAAGACCTGTAGCGTGGAATCCTTGACATTCCATACTGCAAGTGTTAGCATTCCACTGCTCCGCTCTCGTATGGCGGAGACATGAAAAGGAGGAAAATAAATTGGTTATTACACTTAAAGACGGAAACAAAAAAGAATATGCTCAGCCGATGTCGGCATATGACATCGCGAGAGATCTCAGCGATGGACTCGCAAGGGTAGCTTGTATCGCGGAAGTAGACGGCAAGACATGCGACCTTCGCACAATGATAGATCATGATTGCGAACTCAACATCCTGACATTTGATTCGGACGCAGGAAAGCACGCTTACAGACACACCTGCTCTCACGTTATGGCTGAGGCTGTTCAGAACTTGTTTCCTGAGGCAAAACTCGCAATAGGCCCGTCAATTGACACGGGATTTTACTACGACTTCGATATGCCGCCTCTGACAAGGGAGGATCTCGACAAGATCGAAGCCGAGATGAAAAAGATTATTAAAAAAGGCGAGAGGCTCGAGTACTTTGAGCTTCCGAGAGAAGAAGCAATACAGCTGATGAAGGACAGAAATGAGCCTTATAAAGTAGAGCTCATCGAAGACCTTCCTGAGGATGAGACAATCTCGTTCTATCAGCAGGGCGATTTCATAGAGCTCTGCGCGGGACCTCACCTCATGAGCACAAAACCGCTCAAGGCATTTGCCCTGACATCGAGCTCCGGTGCTTACTGGAGAGGAGATGAGCACAATAAGATGCTCACTCGTATCTACGGC